>JAAHGR010000169.1 GCA_010672425.1 Symploca sp. SIO2E6 | reverse complement strand
TTTACCCACTTACTACATCATTGCCCCCTCAGAAGCTTCAGCTAATCTGGCTCGCTACGACGGGGTAAAGTATGGTTTTCGGGAAGCGAATGCGGACAATCTCCTCTCAATGTACACCAAAACTCGCGCTACTGGCTTTGGTGCAGAAGTCAAACGGCGGATTATGTTGGGAACTTACACTCTGTCGGCAGGATACTACGATGCCTATTACCTCAAAGCCCAAAAAGTCCGCACCTTGATTAAACAAGACTTTGAAGGAGCTTTGGAGAAGGTAGATGTGTTAGTGTGTCCGACTTCTCCCACCACCGCATTTAAAGCCGGGGAAAAGACAGAAGACCCTTTAAGTATGTACCTCTCAGACTTGATGACTATTCCGGTTAACCTTGCCGGTTTGCCAGGAATCAGTATACCCTGTGGCTTTGATCAGCAAGGACTACCGATTGGTCTACAGTTAATTGGTAAGGTTTTGCGAGAAGACCAACTGCTTCAGGTAGCCTATGCCTACGAGCAAGCTACTAATTGGCACATGCAAAAACCGAAGCTAGAAATACGGTAAGTAATGTCAGACCTAATCGCTTATTTACAGAACAATAAGCAAAGCCCACCTCTTTTAAGGGTGGGATGTAGCGTAGGCACTTTTAAGTGCCGTCAGTCTTTCCCTTGAGCCTCAATGTACTTTTTGATAGTTGAACTGGCAACATTACCTGCTGTTGAGACAAAATAGGCTCTTGTCCACTATTGCCTTATGTTTATAGACATAGTATAATAGACAAGATGAAAACTCTGAAGTTTAAGCTCTACAGTCATAAGCGCAATCGTTATCTCAAGCAGGTCATCAACGCCGCTGGGATAATCTACAACCATTGCATTGCCCTACATCGTCGGTACTATCGGATGTGGGGCAAACACTTGAACTGTGCCAGACTCCAGAAACATATTGCTAAGTTGCGAAAAAACAATCGGTTTTGGCAGTTAGTAGGTTCTCAAGCTGTTCAAGATATTTGCCAACGAATTGATAAAGCTTACCAGTTGTTTTTTAAGCACCACAACAAGGGGGTAAGACCGCCAGGATTCAAGAAGGTCAAAAAGTACAAATCATTCACCCTCAAGCAAGCCGGATACAAGTTTTTAGGAGGTAATCGAATCAAGATAGGAAGTCGAGTTTATCAATACTGGAACTCTAGGGAAATCGAGGGAACTATCAAAACGCTAACCATCAAGCGCACAGCGTTAGGTGAGCTGTTTCTCATCGTAGTCGTTGAGGGATATTCAACACCAGCAGTCATTTCCGAGACCGGTAAAATAGCTGGATTTGACTTTGGGTTGAAGGCGTTTCTCACAAGCTCTGAAGGGTTCAAGATTGAATCTCCTGAGTTCTTAAACTCATCCTTAAGCGCACTACGTTCGGCGTCTAAGCAGCATTCTAGAAAGCTGAAAGGGTCAACTAACCGAGAACAAGCCAGAAAGCAGTTAGTTCGTTGTCATGAAGCTATTAGCAATCGTAGGCGAGACTGGTTTTGGAAACTTGCTCACAAGTTGACTGACCAGTTTGATGTGTTATGCTTTGAGACTCTAAACCTCAAGGGAATGCAACGTTTATGGGGACGCAAGGTTAATGACTTAGGGTTAGGCGACTTCCTCCAAATTCTAGAGTGGGTAGCTCAGAAAAAAGGAAAGCAAATTATTTATATTGACCCTTGGTATCCATCTAGTAAGACCTGTTTTTGCTGTGGTCATGTTCTCGATGAGCTGGATTTATCAATTAGACGTTGGCGGTGTCCATCTTGTCAATCGGTTAATGACCGCGATGAAAATGCTGCATTAAATATCAAAAGGGTTGGGAGTTCAACCCTAGGCGTAGGAGATGTCAGACAGGCTCAGCCTGCAATCTCTGTCTGATTCCTGAATCCCACGCGCTTATAGCCGTGGGAGTGGCTCAAGGCTCTCAATTTCAAAAGCGTTACTTCCCAAACAAGTCGTGGTTGGGCGTAGCTGAGGAGGTATTGTCGAGCTTGCTCTAGTTGTTGGACAATTACAGACTGATGTTGGCTTTGCCAGTAGCAGTGCTGCAAATAATCTGTTAACCATAACTGAGCTTCTGTGTCAAGGGTTTTATCAATTTCCTTTGCTAGTTCTAATGCCCTACGAGGTGTTTGGGGTACCTGAGTGAGTTGGGTCAGTAAACTATGGGGAATGGCTTGCAGTTGTTGGAAACAAGCGATCGCTTGTCCAGGACTTCCTTGGGCCATGGCTAGGACTGATGACTCTTGGAGAAGTTCAGCATAACCTGCCTGTTGCAGCACCACCTCTAGATCTGAGAGTGCTAGCCGATAAAAGGGAATCCGCTGGCAGCGAGAAACTAGTGTGGGTAGCAAAGATTCGGGGCTGGGGGCAATCAAAATTAAGGTGGCGGTTCCTGGTTCTTCCAAAGTCTTGAGTAAACCATTGGCTGCTGCTTCTGCCATCGTTTCCGCTTGCTCTAGCACCACTACCTTGCTCGGCGCTTCTAGAGGGGAACGACTGAGAAATTGGGCAATTTCGCGGATTTGTTCCAAGCGAATTTGAGGGGGAGCCCGACGCTTGAGGCCCTTTTCTGTAGCTTCCTGAGCAGACAAAAGGTTGCCATTGTGGAGATAGGTTGGTTCTATCCACAGCAAGTCCGGATGGTTACCCTGCTCCAAACGTTTTTTGATTAAAAGTTGCTTCTCAACAGGAATACCCTGACAAAACAATAATTCAATAAAAACTCGTGCTGCGATACTTCGCCCGACACCGGGAGGACCAGCAAACAAATAGGCGGGAGCAATCCGATTAGTCGCGATCGCTCCTTGTAATAGAGTAACCGCTTGAGCTTGTCCTATGAGATTGGAGAAAGCGGACTTGACCATTCCCTAAACCTTTGACGCAAAATCTTCTGAATCGAGAGGTGTACCTGTTGCTCACTGCCATTAGCATCCACTCGTACAATCCGATGGGGATGTTGTTGAGACAATTCCCGAAAGCCTAACTGCACCCGCTGATGAAATTCGATGTCAGCTTGCTCAATGCGGTCAGCGGTTCCCCGTACTCGAGCTCGCTTTAACCCTACTTCCAGATCCACATCTAGCCAGAGGGTTAAATCGCTGGCCAAACCACCAGTGGCAATTTGGTTGAGCTGCTCGATCAATTTTAGGTCAAGTCCTCGTCCGTATCCCTGATAAGCCACCGTAGAATCAGTATAGCGATCGCACAAAATAATTGCTCCCTGTGCTAACTTAGGCTTAATAAATTCTTCTACATGTTGAGCTCGGTCAGCGGCAAACAGTAACAGTTCTGTTCGATTTTTCGGAGCAGTATCCTGATGCTCATCTTCTCCGAGTAGCAACTGACGCACTTTCGTGCCAAAGTAGGTTCCCCCTGGTTCTCTGGTGGTCACGACCAAAGGCGTCTTGGGTGAGATACTATCTGGAGATTCCAGCCAACCACTAGTTGCTTGGAGCCAGTCGGAGCATCGCTGTAGCTGGGTAGTTTTGCCGCCTCCTTCAACTCCCTCAAATACAATCAATCTACCTCGTCTTACCCAATTATGTTCACTAAGGCTCATAAGATTCCTTTCTTCTTAGTTATTAACCTGAACAGAGGTTCGATAAGATAAGAAAGTCTAACTACTATATTGACTTCCAGGGTTATATATGGCTCGCTATACTTGTTCCTTCAATGTTAGTATTTCCCTTGAGCGTCTTCAGCCATCACTGATTGAGGTTTTGCAATCCTGCAATTTCGACATCATCTACGATACTGGAGACTACTTAATGGCACGGGAAATTCCTGGTCGTGTCGCCTTTGCCAAGTTAGTGACAGTGGAAGTCCTAATTGACAAATCTATAACTATCCCCCAAGAAGTGCAAATGCACTTTGTCATCAAAAATGAGGAGTTACCCCTTCAGGTGGACAACCATTGCTTTCAAATGTTTAAGGTTGTACAGTCAGCGATCGCCAAAAATGAGCATTGTCAGCTCATGGAAAACGAAAACGTTGCTAGCTAATTTTCGGCTCCCACCCAAATCAGAGCTAAGTTACCCTTCATTCCACTATATCCCCATCCTCTTCTAGTCCAAGAGAGCCAGGACTAATCATCCTCTTCTAGTCCAAGAGAGCCAGGACTAATCAGAGTAATGTCAAACTCATCTATGGGTCCAGTTGGACTCGTTTCACGCTTGAACTGTAAATATTTAGCAGTCACATTCGGACCAAACTCAATCTTGTCTCCATCCTCAAGATCGTGAGTTTTCGTTTTGCGTCCGTTAATAAAGAGTCCGTTAGCACTTGGCTTGCCCTTAGCGTTACCATCGACAATCCGGTAATATTGGCTACCATCCCCGCGCTCATGCCGTACTAAAGTTGCATGTTGGCGGGAGACAAACTGTGAGAACAGGCGGATATCAGATTTTTGATCTCTGCCGATGGAATACACGTTCTCTTGCAAGGGATATTCTGTACGTCCCTTGTCGTCTTCAATAATCAATACATTTTTGTGATTTGATTGTGTAGCCATCGAAAAAAAAGTAATAGAGAATGCAGTCAGTTGCGAAAAAAATGTTTTTGCTTATTCACATTGGTACACCTGATGAGCTAGCTTTCCTAGACTCTGGGGTAAGATCTTTCTGATTAGGTGTTCCTTAACCAGGTATTATCTCCCTAAATAACTTGCCATCCTCTATTTTGGCACATCAGTTGAGTACTCACCTACTGCAGGTGATAGTTTTGAGACAATTCGTGAAAAATCTTCCTTATCCACTTTATAAGGTTAGCGTTGGGTAGTTCACAAACCATTCCCTTGTGAGGACAGATTACGCCGTAGTAGGAGGGAGTTGGTGACTACACTAACGGAACTGAAAGCCATCAGGGCACCAGCCGCAGCAGGATTGAGGGCAATACCAAATCCTGGTAACAGAATGCCACAGGCAGCCGGGATAGCCAAAGCATTGTAACCGAAAGCCCAGAAGAGATTTTGGCGAATTTTTCTGAAGGTCACCTGGGAAAGTTTAATGGATTCCACAACATCTAGCACCCGGTTACCCATGAGGATAATGTCGGCAGTTTCTACTGCTACATCAGTACCCTCATGTAGGGAAATACCGACATCTGCCTGGGCTAAAGCTGGACCATCATTAATACCATCCCCAACCATGGCTACCTGGAATCCCTGATTTTGTAGCTGAGCGATGGCGGCGGCTTTAGCGTTGGGGCGCACTCCAGCAATCACATCCTGAGGTGCAATTGACAGCTGTTGAGCCATAGCAGTGGCGGAGTTGGGTTGATCGCCGGTGAGTAATATGACCCGGAAGCCGAGGTTTTTTAGGAGTTTCACTGTCTCTTTGGCTTCGGTTCTGGGCTCATCTGTGACCGCAATTACCCCGGCAAGTATACCTGCTACTGCCAGGTAAACTACTGTTTTCCCTGCATCTACCAGGTTCTGAACCTGAGTTTGGACTGCATCACTAATCTTTACCCCTTGCTGACTCAACCATGCCGCATTTCCTAAGAACACCCGTTGATTTTCTACCAAAGCTGATATTCCCAGTCCTGCTTCTGTGTAAAAATCTTGAGCAGTCAACCTTGGTAGCTGTTGCTGTTGGGCTTGATGACAAATTGCTAAGGCTAAGGGGTGAGATGTACCACTTTCTGCTGCTGCCGCTAGTTGCAGCAGTTGCTGTGCTGTCAGTTTCTCCAGGGGTAAACAATCGGTAACGGTAGGTTGACCCCTGGTGAGAGTTCCGGTCTTATCGAAGATGATAGTATCGAGTTTGTGAATCCGTTCTAAAATATCACCACCTTTAATTAATAAACCCCGTTCCGCCCCCAAGCTAGTACCAACTAGAATCGCCGTCGGTGTAGCTAATCCCAAAGCACAGGGACAGGCAATCACTAAAACTGCGATCACGAGTTTAATGCTCAGGAGCAATGGAGTTGTAGACATGGCCATACTGTGAGCCAATCCCTCCTTCATCGGGAACAAAACCTCAGGCCAGATTTTAGTACCTAATAAATACCAAAAGAGAAAAGTTACCGAAGCGATCGCTAATACACCATAGCTGAAGTAGCCTGCAACTGTATCTGCTAACTGCTGTACGGGAGCTTTACGGGTTTGGGCTGACTCAACCAAGGCGACAATCTGGGCTAGGGTTGTCTCAGAACCGGTACGGGTGGCTTGGAAGACAAGGACTCCTGACTGATTCAAAGTGCCACCGGTAACCTTGTCTCCTACTTGCTTCGACACTGGCAAAGGTTCTCCCGTCAGCATCGACTCATCTACTAACGACTTACCAGCAACCACTTCCCCATCTACCGGCAGTTTTTCTCCTGGTAAGACTCGCAACCACTCCCCTATCCGCACTTGCTCTACAGGAATTTCGATGCCTGGTTGCTCCGTTACCTGTCCTTTTTCCTGGGTGAGCGAAATTTCAGGTGGCATTTCCATTCTCTGCGTCTGGGCGTCTCCGTGTCTCCGTGTCTGCCTACTCATTTCCCCACCCGTTTTTTCGCTCACCCCTTTTTCCTGGTTTAAGGAAGGGGTTGCCAAGGTTGAGCTGCCAATCAAACGCGCTACCTGGGGTTGTAATGCTAACAGGGATTCAAAAGAGGCTGCTGCCCGACGCCTAGCTCTTTGTTCTAAAGTACGCCCTAAGAGGATGAAACCCAACATCATTACCGGTTCATCAAAAAAGCACTCCCACCCTAATCGAGGCAAGAACAAGGCTACACAGCTAGCAGTATAAGCCGTAAACGCCCCTAATCCTACCAAGGTGTTCATGTTGGGAGATTGCTGCCAGAAGGTACGCCAACCATCTACCAAAATTGGACGTCCTGGCAGCAACAAAGTCACAGTTGCCAGTCCCCAGTGAAACCAGATATTACTCAATACAGGTAGCATTGGCCCGTTAAACCAATGACCGATATGCCCTAAAGTTGAGAAGAGGATGAGGATACCAGCAATCGCCAATCGCCGGACTTGTTCCTTGGCTTCTTGTTCATGCCTCTGGGTAAGAGTCAGGGTAGATGGAGAGGTAGGTGATGCTATACCAGCAACCGGGGAACGAGGCTGAGAGGGAAAACCTTTAGCGGTTAGTTGTTCAGCTAGTGCTACTGGATCAACTGTGTTAGCTTGACAGTCTATAACCGCTACCTCAGTCAGGAGATTGACTTGGGCATTAATCACACCAGAATAACCAGTCAACTGCCGTTCCACGGCACTGACACAGCCAGCACATTTCATGCCAGTAACATCTAAAGTGATTTTTTCTATTGGTAGAGTGAGATTAGTTACCACTTTTTTTTAAACACATTATATACCTAACACCTACCACCTAACACCTTCTTAATTGAGGACCAGCCCAAACGTGGTTAACTACTTGACCCAAAACCATCGGCTTAGCTTCAACAGCCAAAACAGTCTTGCCATTGAGAGCAACACCCCACATTGACCAATTATCGTCACCCAATTGACCAGTACGAAAGAGGACTTGCTCTGGGTTATTTTGACTCCAACCTAGTAATACAGCATAAGTGTAATCAATACCCGCCGGTGCTATAGTACTGAGGCAATTTTGCTGACGATCCCAGACTACAGCATAATCCGAAGCATTTGATGTACCCAGTAGACCTTCAAACTGTCGTGCCAAAACGCGATCGCTCGAATTTGACCAGGAAATGGGGAGTAACATGGAAAAGGTTCCTGGTAAACCAGCTTCTTCACCGCTAATTAAGGGATTATCAGCCAAGGGAGAGGACGAGGTGAGAGTCCGCAAATCTCCAGTCTGTAAATTTTCCACGAACATCACACTAGAGACGCGGCTGTGGTGCAGTTCCGGCTCCCCCTTGAACTGAATACGACTGTAGGCAGCATACTGACCATCTGGAGAAATTAAGGAATGACTGCGATAGTACCGCATACTAACATGGCCATTAGTGGTAATTTCAGCATGAGCTGCCAACACCCAATTCCAAGGAACAGGATGGGGACTATTCAGGGGATCAACTGGCACTCCTATTGGCATCATCTTGGGGACTATTTAGGGAAAACTTAAATATAGCGTTTCTCATTTAGATGAGGCACAAAGATCCTGGTGCTTGGGAATGGGGAATAGGGAATAGGCTCACCACAATTGGCTGTGCCTCTTATCCAAATTTTTTGTAGTATTGGTTATTGGTTTGGATAAAATTCGGAGAAATCGGTGATCCAATCGGCTAGTTCAGCAGCTCAAACTGCTCCGAAAAAATCGACGGGTAGACTTTCTTGGTTAGTAACCTGGATTTTTCGACTGCTACTGCTGGGGGTAGGTGGCGGCTTGGCCATCATTGTGGGGATTGTCCTGGCCAACTTTTACCCCAGTGTCAATCCCCAGAAACCCCTACTACTCAGAGTTATAGATGGTTGGGAACAGGGGAGGCCAGTTATTTTTGGCAATTCCAACTCAACTCCTGTGCCGGATACTGCTAATCCACCACTACAGCTGACTCCAGAACAAAAACAACAGGCAGAAGCTGAATTAACCAGGTTACAGGAACAGCAGCAGGTTTTGAGAGAGGCTGTTGTTAATCTGGAAACACAACTGGGTATTAGTAGTGCTAATGAAACCCTAGAAACACGACTGCAAAGTCTCTCCCAGCAAATTCAAGGGGGAGCAAATCTTGGCACTGATACCTCGGTGGCTAATGGTAGTACTAATCAAACCAGCAATTATTCGGAGTCTGTCTCGTCAGCTGATAAGTTAAAGGTAACTTTACCCAGCGATGCCCTTTTTGAAGTGGATAATAGCATTTTGCGACCAGAAGCAGGTTTGATTTTAGACAAAATCATCGCTGATTTGCGCGACTATTCTTCGAGTACCATCCGCATTGCTGCCTATACCGATGGGACTCAAGAAGCAGCAGATAATCGAGAATTGTCCTTTCGTCGTGCCAAAGCTATTGAGCAGTATCTTGCCAATGCCTTGGGGGATGACTACCGTTGGTTAGTGATTGGCTACGGTGAAACTCTGCCTCTTGTGGCTAATGATAATCCTGCTAATCAACAACGTAATCGTCGTATTGAAATTGCTGTTGTTGATTAGGAAAAGTTCAGGGTTCAGGGTTTTCTGCTTCGCACCAAGCTTCGCTAACGGGGTTAAATTAATCCAAACCAAGTTCCATCATCAGTTGCTGGTGAGAAATATTTTGACTGGAGCGACTTTTAAGGCTTTGCTTCAAATTGCCGGTAGGAATATCTTTCAGGGTTAGTACTGGTAACTTTAGGGCTTCCTGAAAAGATTTTAGTTCTTCTGCTAACTCTTGAAAAGTCCGTCCTGAAGGTTCAACTGCCTTGGCGCTACAGGCTGTAACCGAACCATCTTCACTGTAAAAGACTTCGCGAATAATATAGTCGCCATCCGCTTCTTGGAAAACTCGATAGTTCCAGGTTATAATCATAATTCCTCCTGTTGTCCCCTGAAAAAAAACTGATTACGTTGTTTTTCTCCAATTCGTTGGATTTCTACAATCGTTACCTTCTCTAAAACATTATATAAGACCCTAAATTTACCAACCCTTAGCTCCCATTCGGCAAAGCTATTTGGTCGCATTGGTTTACGGTTGCGGGTTTCAACTGTTGGCTCGTAGCTAAGCTGTATATTTATATTGTCAAGTATTTCTTTTTGGTCATGCTTAGGAAAATATTTTAGGTCTTGTATCGCTTGCGGCGTGTACTCTACATCATACATATACTTTCAGTTCTTCGGATTGTAGCAATTTTTTACCCCGAATTTCGAGAAGATCTAGTATGGTGGGCACGAACCAAACCAGAAGTTTTCCATCGAATTTTAAATTTGGTAGAAGCAATCCTACAAGATCCGTTTGTTGGTATCGGGAAGCCTGAACCGCTCAAATATCTGGGAAATAACTTGTTCTCAAGGCGGATTACTCAAGAGCATCGCTTAGTCTATAAGGTTATTGGAACTCGCATTTACTTCCTGCAAGCTAGATTTCACTACTAACTGTAGGGCAAACGCATCTAATGCACTGGCAAGATGCCAGTAAACATCTCCAGAAAAGAACCTGAAACCCTTATGGGACTTAGGTCAATATTAAGTTTTTGGAGATGTCTAGTGCCACTGAAGCTTATATCTAATTAGGGTCTGCTTACCGAAATTCTGGTAGAAGATTCGCTATTCGCTGTCAGTTGCTAGAGGTTTATTTTGATCGTGTTGAGCAGGATTAACCTCTGACGTATCTGTTCTTCTCGAATGTCTTGCATAGCTTACACACTTATGCAGCAAACCCTAATTACAGGATTTTCAAGCAAGAACAACTGCTGGTTCTGGCCAACGTTCTACCGCTTTACCAATCACTGCCATTTCTTGCATCAAGTCATCAAACCTCTCTGGTGTCAAAGATTGAGGGCCATCAGATAAAGCCTTAGTAGGATTGGGATGGACTTCAATCATCAAAGAATCAGTACCAGCCGCGATCGCAGCTTTGGCCATGGCTGGGACATACTCAGACTTACCTGTACCGTGACTAGGGTCAATCATGATCGGCAAGTGAGTAAGCGATCGCAACACTGGCAACACTGACAAGTCCAGGGTATTTCTAGCATATTGGCGATCAAAGGTGCGGATGCCTCGCTCACACAGAATTACATTGGGGTTGCCAGCTGCCAAAATATACTCTGCTGCCATCAACCACTCATCAATCGTCGCCGCCATGCCTCGCTTCAGCAGTACCGGCTTATCTTGGACGCCAACTTTTTTGAGTAAGGCGAAATTTTGCATATTGCGAGCACCCACTTGTAAGACATCTGCCACCTGGGCAATCTTTTCCACATCAGCGGTGTCCATCACTTCTGTAATCACCCCCAAGCCGGAGGCTGAACGCGCTGCCGATAGTAACTTTAGGGCACTTTCCCCATGACCCTGGAAAGCATAGGGAGAAGTCCGGGGTTTATATGCTCCTCCCCGCAAGAACTTGGCTCCAGCTGCCTTGACTCTAAGTGCTGTTTCAATGATCATTGCCTCGTTTTCCACCGAACAAGGACCAGCAACTACCACTAAAGGATGGTGCTCACCAAAGGTAACTGCACCTTCAGGAGTTGAGACTACCACCTCACTAGGTTCACCGTGACGAAACTGGCGACTGGCACGTTTAAAGGGTTTCTCAACCCTGAGCACTTGTTCAATCCAGGGACTCATTTCCTGAATTTGGAGCGGATCTAAATCAACAGTATCGCCAACCAGACCTAGCACAACTTTGTGTTTACCCACAATTTTTTCTGGAGTTAGACCCCATTGTTTCAGTTCCTGGCTGATGCGAGATAGCTCTACTTCTGGAGAGCCGACTTTCATCACTACAATCATGTTTGCGAAAACCCTGCCAAATTACTTAATTGAATACAACTTTATCTTACATAGGAGGCTGCAAGGCAGAAGGTAGGAGGCTGCAAGGCAGGAGGCAGGAGGCAGGAGGCAGGAGGCAGGAGGTAGGAGGCAGGAGGCAGGAGGCAGGAGGAAAAAATTTTTTTACCGGTAATGAAAGTAGGCTCTACTTAACACCTAACACCTAACACCTAAAAACACTAGTCCTTCTGCCTAGCAGAACGCCAAGCTGAGGTAGTTCTTCCCAGGTTAGTTGTGAACTCTTGCCAACCTAGGATACTCCCTGGTGTATTCTCATCCCAAGAGGATGAGAATAAGCCATAGCTTAACCCCAACACTCCTAAACCAAAAAATCCCATACTTACAAGAACTACTGCCACATGAGGAAACTCTAATCCTACTTTGGCAATCAAAATATAGCTCACAACAAAAGTAGCCATTCCCAAAAGAGAGGGAATTCCACATAGGACAGCCATCCGACGCGCCATTCGCTTGCTGACTGCATCCGGAATGGCCATCGATTCTTGAGAAACGCTGCTAGAGCTCTTGTCCTCCCGCTTAGTCTTACCCGATTGTGGTTGAGATGGGGTATTAGTGTTTTTTTGGCTCTTCTGGGTGGATTCCTCCGCAGCTTGTGCCGAGCTCTTTTGTGAAGCAGCCGTTGTACTAGATTGGGGGTTTGCTTGTTTTTTGGCGTTTTTCTTACCCTTTTGACGCGGTTCAAATGGTAAGGGACTACGGGATGGTTCAGTAGACATAAACTTAAATGCTCTTGAGAAACTATTTTAGATTTTAGATTTTAGATTTTAGATTTATTTAGATTTTGGATTAAAGAATTGAATCAACACAAGCCTAAGGCTCCGAGAGGAGGAAGGATGCGGGAAATAGTGTTTCTCACTCTTTCAATTGGGGGCGCGAAGCGCTCCTTGGGAGCTCT
>JAAHGR010000168.1 GCA_010672425.1 Symploca sp. SIO2E6 | reverse complement strand
ACCAAGGAAAATCAATATTTATAGAGGATATTGATTTTAGGTCATGGGGAAGAGGAATGCTGTCTAAGCATTGTCTGGATGCGGCTTTTGGACAATTTGTGAACATTCTTAAATGGGTAGCCTGGAAACGAGATGTTTTTGTGGCTGAGGTGGATAAGAATTTCACTTCACAAATATGCCCTAATTGTGGTTTTCATACTGGCAAAAAAAGCCTGGGAATCAGAGAGCATCATTGTCCTGAATGTGGATACAAAACACATAGAGATATAGCTGCAGCACAAGTAATCAGAAATCGTGGTATTGAAGAAAATGCGCTAGGGCATAGCGTGTGTGAAAACGCCTGTGGAGATGATGGGACGGGGGCTGTGCCTAGTTACCAATCGGTGAAGCACTCACTCTTAAATGTGAGTTTAAGAATCCCCCATTATACTGCTCCCGCAGTTAATGGGGGAGTATGTCAATTCTTTCAAGTAGGCATTGCGCTGCTTACGCCCCCAAGTTTCCTGAGTGTAGCGTGCAATACCTTTTAAATCAGTCTTGGCTTTCTTGGTAAGATAAAAAGACAAATTATTCTGCGTCCAACTCTTCTATTAAGTTATTAAGAGAATAGTCAGCCTTGCCGCTTGCTTCCCCTGCAATCAATGCTTGACGTAGTGCTGCCAACTTGAGCTCTTCTGCTTCCAAGAGCCTCAATCCAGCGCGGATTGTTTCACTGACAGAACCGTAACGCCCCTGCTCAACCTGCTGAGCAACAAACTGCTCAAAATGAGTACCTAAAATGACACTGGTGTTTTTTTGCATTGGTTATACCTCCTCTCAAGGACTATACCACAAAGTATTATATATTGGTATTTAACTTTACCAATTTTTCCTAATCGCATTTCCCAAATTCAGTAATGCAAATGTCAACACCATAAAATTCCATCGTCGAGTCTTTTTTGGTCTGGATACTTTATCAGAACCTGAAAGAGAAGCAGTGATGCAAGCCATTTGTTCTCTAGAGAGCTTTTCTCCGGACAAACCCCTCAGAAAGGGCATGAAGCGGCTTGAAACTGAGGAGCAGCTTTATCGCCTCTATGCTACTCCCACATTTGGTTTAATTTTTGGGATTGAAGCAGGAAATGAAATCGAGATCTTAGATATCTTTAATCGGGAAATGGTCGATTACTACTTTGGGAAAGATAAAAAACCACAGCAGCCTGCAGTTCGATGAAGAAGTTTTCCCAGATTGCTTTCGAGCCAAATCTCTGTAAGGAACAGGTTTCTGAATTTCAGCACCTGCTAAAAAACAATAGATCTTTACCTGAGCGAGATAAGATATTACCTTTTTACCTTAAGCCTTCTTTACTTTGTGTCCTTTGTGTCTTTGTGGTTATTTCCTTTAATGACTGCAATATTAAGGTACTCGTAGTTGGATTACGGAATATTTTAGTTTATATGCGCACACCTATTCCATTATTAAAATAATAGCCAAAAATCACGAAAATTGCAATAGATTAAATATTTTAAGGAAAAAGCGATCGCATCTAATACCAAATCCGCTTATTCTACCCCCGTTATCTTCTCCCCCAGCTTCCCCAGCTTTCTCAAAACGGGGTTAACTAAATCGGATTTGGTATCAGTAGGGGCGCACCGACGTGCGCCCGCAATGCTTGCGCCCGCAATGCTTGCGCCCTTACACCTCCTTTATCGATAAATTTGAATTTTGAATTCACTCTCCAGTAATCGACAATCCCTCAACCCAAATCCTGGGACACACACCACCGGGAGTCAGTTCTGCCTCTTTTTCTACAAAGACAATAGATTGGAGGAGTTCTCGAAAATCTCCAGCAACAGTGGCTGAATCAATGCTGGTTTTCTTTCCCTGATTCACTACCCAACCATCAATAGGTAGAGAAAAAGAGCCTTCTAAGGAACTTACTCCTGCATGAAGAGCATGAAGATCATCAATAAAAATCACATTTTCCGCCGTATCTAGGCTATACTCCCGTTCAGCAGGAGCCCCAGGGAAAACATGGTAAAAGTCGGGACTAACGGTTACCTTAGCACCAATATTGGCATGACCTGTAGGTTGAGCATTTAGCCTTTTGGCAGTACCAGCACTGTGGAGGAAACTAGTTAGTAGCCCTTCGGTAATTAAGGGAACACGACGGGTAGGAGTTCCTTCCCCATCAAAGTAGCTAGGTGCAATATTCTCTGGATGTAGTCCATCGTCACAAACAGACAATAGGGGAGAAGCAATTTTGCTTCCTAGAGACTCAGGGGTAGAGAGACTTTGCTTATCTAAGATACTTTGAGCATTGAATAAGTTAGAAAAAGCATTCAATAGGCTCAAGAAAGCTTCGGCAGAGAATACCACTAGATATTTACCCGACTTGACTTTTTCATAGTCTAAGTGACTAATAGTTTTCTCCTTTGCCTCCTGGAGACAACCGGGAATATCGAGTTGCTCTAGTCCCCGATGCATTTTAAAAGAACCAGCACTACGGGGTTTTTTCCCTTCCTGTTCTGTTTTAGTATAGAGATACATTGAGGCATAGGAGCGAGCTTCATGCCTGAGAGCACCTTCACTGTTGAGATAAAACCGCTCGATATCTCTTTGAGATAATCCATTGTAGGGTACACCTGTAATTGCCGGGTGAGCATCTATCAGCTGCTTTTCGGCTCCGATGAGGGTTTCCAGTAGTTTGGCTACCGGTGCTTGGGGGACTTGTTCCTGAGGAACTTCTGGAATGGAAGTGGTGGCCTCTGGACTAAAATCTGGTGCATGTTCAGTTACGCCAAAACTACTTGCTTCGTAAGCAGTTTTCAACGCTAACTCCATCCCCAGGGGATCTATATCCGTAGTAGAAGTAACTCCTACCGTCTGCTTATCATTCCACACCCGAACCGTTACACTAGAGCGATTGGAAGCCTTAACTTGTTTTGGCTCTCCTTGATCCACTTGAGCACTAGTTTCATCAACGGATGAACCATAGATATCGAATTTCTTGATGCCTAGCTTCTTGGCAATTTCCTCTGCATTACTTGCCAGCTCTTTGATTTTGGTCATTTGTTATTTGTTGTTTGTTGTTTGTTGTTGGTTGTTTGGGAATTGGGAATTGGGAATTGGGAATTGGGAATTGGGAATTGGGAATTGGGAATTGGGAATTTCTTCCTTGTCTTCCTTGTCTTCCTTGTCTTCCCCATCTCCGCGTCTCCCTTGTCTCCCTTGTCTCCCCATCTCCGCGTCTCCCACAATCACCGTCCACCAACGGTAATCGAATCAACCTTAATATGGGGTTGTCCTACTGTTACATAGACACTGCCGCTAATGGAACCGCAGAAGCCAGCTGCTAGTCCTAAATCACGGGAGCACATGGAAATCTTGTTCATAATTTCCTTAGCTTCCCCAATCAGAATGGCTCCCTTCAATGGTTTGGTGATTTTGCCGTTTTCAATCAGATAAGCCTCGTCTACACCAAAGTTGAACTCTCCTGTCGCACCAACACTGCCTCCACCCATCTTTTTGCAGTAAATACCTTTATCAACAGAAGCTAACAAGTCTTCATTGGAGTAGTCTCCGGGAGCAATGTAGGTATTACGCATCCGGGAGGCGGCGGCAAAGGTGTAGCTTTGACGGCGTCCACTACCGGTTCTTGGGTGTCCTGTGCGCAGACTGCCAGCGCGATCCGCTAGGAAGTTCTTGAGCACACCTTTTTCAATCAATAGGGTTCTTTGTGCTGGCATACCCTCATCATCCATGTCAATTGTCCCAAAAGCATTTTGGGAACGTCCTTCATCCCAAGCAGTTAGGCTTTCGTGGGCAATCTTTTCCCCTTTTTTATCGGCAAAAGGAGTTGTTTTTGCTTCAATTTGGGTAGTTTCTAGCAGGTGTCCACAGGCTTCGTGGAAAATTACTCCACCGAAGGCATTAGCCATAATGATGGGGTAAGTGCCGGATTCAACGTAGTCTGCATAAAGCATCTTACCTGCGGAAGTAGCTACTTCTTCAGCCGTTGATTCGTAGTCCCATACCCGCAGAAAACTGGGATCACTGGTATTACCGGCTCGTTGACCAATGGAGGAACGATGAGCTCCATCAGCACAGAGTAGATTGTAACCTACAGACTGGGTTAAACGAATATCTCTGGCAAAGGTTCCATCACTAGCAGCGACCAAAACTTCCTGCCAATCCCGGAAATAAGCGGCTCTTCTTGCTTGTACATGAGTTGCTTTCTTGTTCAGTGCGCCATTGGCATTAAGGAGAACTTCCCCCATTTCCTCCATGGAACTACTCACTGGGAGCCAAGCATCTTTACCGTTAGCAGTGGCGTAATCCCTCAGTAACTCCAGATTGATTTCTGGAATATAGGCATTGGGAGCAGGTAATTGCAATCCTTGAATGGAGAGAGCCTTTTCTAAAGCGGCTTTGAGTCCATTGAATGACAAGTCATTGGTGCTGACATAGCAGTCAGCTTTACCAATAAACACCCTGACTCCAGCGCCAGTGGAAAGCCGGGGGGAAATGCTGGTGATTAGATCATCTTCGGCTAAACAGCTGATATAATTGACTCTCTCAAGGAAAATTTCAATGAAGTCAGCACCCGCTGCCCTTCCTAATCCCAGGAGGGTGGAAAGAGGTGCTGCCCAAGTATCATCGAAGCGATCGCCTGTGGATGTATATTGTAGGGTAGGTAATTCTTTGGTAATAAGTAGAGTACTTGAAGGCATGGATAGCTTCCTGGTGCTAGTAGGACATCGAGGGTGGATTGATAAATCTCCTATTTGCCAGTCTAGCAAATTGGGGAATTGGGAATTGGGAATTGGGAATTGGGAATTGGGAATTGGTGAATGTAGATAGGGTTTGCTGAATAAGTGTGGAAGCCATGCCAGACAAGACCTAATACCAAATCCGGTTTAGATACCCCCGTTTTGAAGAAACTGTGAAACCTGCTCTGAGACTTTGCATGCAACGTCTCTACAGGGTGGGTTATAACGGGTTTGTGTATACCGGATTTGGTATAATATCAATTCCTGTTGCATCGGAATGATTAAAAATCTGGCTTTCTGGTTAGAAAACATAGATGCTGGAGGGCGCAAGCTTTGCGCCCCTACATTACGAATATTATCCCAATGTAGCCGGAATTGATATAACACCTAACATCTAAATATCTCCCTGTTTCAAATCAGCTGGCAGAAATTCCGAATTTCCTGCCAAATTTCCGGCATGACATCCTTTAAATAGTGATCACTTGTTAGTTCTATCAGTTCCACCCAAGAACGTTCCTTTGCATATTGGCGGCTAGCATCTATAGGTATAGTCTCATCATGCCGCCCATGCAAAATTAGAGTAGGTACTACCCGCCATAACTCATCAGATTGATACTGACGAGCATCTTCTACGAAATTGTAATGTAGCGGAAGCGATCGCTTCTCTTGGTAATGATACACTGGCATATATCCTGAATCTTGCCACTGTTGCAATTGTGCTTCACCCAGTTGGGGTAACCAGTGATCCAGAAACCCAAATGCTGGTGCTAATAGGACAAGCCGTTGTATTTGCGATCGCTTTTGTCCTAACCAAGCAGAAGTCAGTCCTCCCAAGCTAGAGCCGATTAAAGTCACTGGTGTCCCCGCTTGCGGCAACATCATTTCCACTTGACGCAATTGCCTTGTGATGGTTAAGTGGGAAAAGTCCCCTTGGTTGAGATCAGGAACTTCCAGAGAAATTGCCCGGTTAGCAAAAGCTTGGCGCAAATACACTGCTTTGCGAGACTCAGGACTAGAAGCAAAGCCGTGGAGATAAACAAATTTCAATGCTCTAATCCTCTTCTGTGAGCCTGCCTTCCTCGGACATTTTCCTGCCGTTGTTGCATCAGTTGACTGAAGCGGCTACGTTGCTCTGTAGTCATCACTTCTCGCATTGCCAACGTACTTTCAAAGCGTAACTCCCCTAGCTGCTGTTGCAGATCTTCCACTTCCCCATACTTGAGGCGAATTTCCCTAACTGTTGCTGTACTTGCCATCAACCCACCCAACTCTTGCTTAGCCTGCCGCAACTCTCGAAGTTGTTGTTTGATCTCACCTTTATATTGTTGATGAATTGCCTGCAGTTGCTGTCTTTGTTCCTGGGTCAAGTTTAGTTCTTGACTCAATTTTACCCTTTGGCGAGGCTGAGGTTGTTTACCCTCAAAACTTTGAGCTATCTGTGGAGTAGTCCAAGGATTGGGATTAGCAAGAGCAACCACTCCTCCTAGGGTAAGCAGAAACACCGATATTAGAGAAACGCGACGTACTAACATGGAAATTACCTCATTTACTACTGTTAATGAAAATTATTAAGTTGTGAGTTAGTAAGTTATGAGTTATTAATTGTTGGTCTTTAACCAATAAATAATCTCCAGAAAACAATAATAAATTACCAGAGAGATTTTAGATTTTAGATTTTAGATTTTAGAATTCAAAAGGTCACAAGCCCCTAAATTTATTTATGGAATAAATCTAAAATCTTCAATCTTCGATCTTCAATTGCTTGACCATCATTTACTGCGCCGTATTTGCTAACAGTACCCAATCTTCTTCAGTCGTGTTACTGTAGGTTCTTACTGATGTTTCTCCCACTACCCCATTCCAGTTATTTTCCATAAAGGTTTCCAGACTAGCAGCGTTGGATGGCTCTGGGAGAAAAACTAAGGCACGGTAACCACTCCATAGCATGAGTAACCCAGCGACAATTACTGGTGGTACAGCCCAAAACCGCCGATTTAGTTCAGGCGGTTGAGACTGCTCAATCGCCTGCATCAATTGTTCCTCCAAGTCAGCTTTAGCTGCTGGTGGCTCGGGGCGATGTTGGCGCAGAAAATCTTGCCATTGTTGATCATCAGGAGGTAACTGAGTCATAGCATTTCTCCTTGTTGCTGAATGATATATTTCCTTAAGGATGTTCGAGCATGAAAAAGGCGAGACTTTACTGTTCCTACTGCTATACCCAAAATTTTTGCTACTTCTTTTTGGGGCAGATCTTCTAAATCATGCAGCACCAGTACAGCACGATGTTCAAAACTCAGCTGTTGTAATCCTCGCTGCACCATGTCTTGATAGTGTAGTTCCATCAAATCTGGGGCTTGGGAATATTTTGAGTCGTGCAGAGGCAACGCTTGAGTCTCGAAATCGAGTCCCGATTTAATAGAGCGCACTCGAGCAAATTGCCGTCGCTGATCCGATGCCACATTCCAACAAATGCGATACAGCCAGGTGGAAAATTGAGATACCTGACGCAGTTTTGGTAAGCCTTTCCAAGCTCTGAGAAAGACTTCTTGTACTAAATCATCTAAAGTTTCAGCACCACATAGCTGATAGAGGGTTGACCTCACTCGCTGCTGATAACGCCGGTACAATTGGCGGAAGCTATGTTGGTTCCCCTGTTGACATTGTAACACTAACTCACTATCGGTTTCGCGCTCTTGAGTAGCAACAGGGTCATCGTTGGATGGTTTTGCTGGTATGACTGACACCTGCAGGTTTTCCCTCACCAGTGTGTTTTTCTAAACCTTTTAGACTCAGCTGAGAAGAAAAAGGTTCATTACTTAATTATAGGGGAACGGGGAACAGGGAATGGGGAACAGGGGGAAAATACGTGAAATTACGTAGGAACTCATCTATATCAAAGGGAATAAAATTACGTATTTTTTCGTATTGCTTCCGTTGAGCTAACAATGGCAAACTACATTCGATAGTTTTATACGTGTATCTACTGACCAATGCTAAGCAAGCGATTTACTCGCTCTAACCAAGGTTTCACCATCTTAGAAGCTCTATTCGTAGTCATGATGATTGGTATTCTTGGTGCTATCGGTGCCCCTAGCTGGACTGCTTTCATAAGTCGTCAGCAGACCAACGACTCCATAGACCAAATCTACCAAGCAATGCAAGAAGCTAGAAAAAATGCCAGACGGGACAAAATTACCTGGCAAGTTAGTTTTAGGCAAGTTAATCTACAAGGCAAGGAACTCACTCAATTCTCAATTCATCCAGCCGATGCTCAAGAATTTATCCCCAATAATGTTATAAATAACAAGTATTTGTGGTCTAACTTAGAACCAAATATTATCATCGATCAATCCAAAAACGATAAAGACAAATACGAGACAAGCATCACTAAACACAGAACAGACACCCCAACTGGGCCTTGGCGAGTCCAGTTCAACTACCAAGGTTGTCCAGTACGTAAGCCGACAAACCAATGTGGGCAAACTTCAATACAAGCTTTAGGACGTGTAACCCTACGCAGCACCAATGGAGGGGAATATAGACGCTGTGTCATTATCTCCACTCTTTTAGGAGCCATAAGGAAGGGAGAAAACCATCCCAAGCCAGATCGCAGAGATAAATATTGTTATTGAGCTCAGGGAGTGACAAGCAGGCGGCTGAAACCCTTACTGGGCAAAGCCCATTGGTGACAAGTTAAAGGGTTGTTATTTTAAAAAAATGTCTACTACTGCTGTACCATTTGTCTGACTTGTTCTACCTCTAATTCCAAAGCTTGAGCAACTTGTTCTATACTCAACCCTAAAGCTAACAACCGAGGTATAGACTCTAACTTGGCTTGAATTCGACCTTCTTGCCTGCCTTCTTGCTTGCCTTCTTGTCTGCCTTCAGCCAAAGCTTCCTGATAAACTTTGGTTTGCCGTAAATCACTTAGGCTAAACATCACTTCAATCTCCTTGCGACTTAGTTGGGGTAACTTATAAACTAGTATTGTCTCTATTAATTGTAGAAGTTCTCGCCTTTGTAGTTCATCCTCTATCTCCTCTGTTGTCCGTTGAATTAATTCTTGAGCTTGGGTAATTGCGGCATTTTCCTCCGTGGTAATTAACTGTAGAGTTGCTATACCTATAGAACCTGGTAAGGTCTGGGCTAATTCATCCAGTAATATTATAAACTTTAGCAATGGCTGTTAGTAAACCTGTTTGCGTTGTAAGAATACTCGCTGGTGTTGCTCCGGGAACAGGAACAAAAGCGGCAGTAAGACAGACCCCAGCACTAGTCGCAACAATAGCACCTGCTACCTTCCTTTTCGCTTTCACATTTATTGCCTGTGCTCTAATAAATGCTTCTGAATATAATGCAGGGATAGCTTTGATAGATACCTCCGTCAACTCTCTTAAACCAAAAACTTTATCTGGGTTTATAGGAGCAGCAGCTACCTCCATAATTTTCGGTTCATACCAAATCCGGTGGAATCGTTACACCTTGGTGACAATAAGGCAGAAGGCTCCAAGGCATAGGGCAGAAGGAAAAGAGCAAGGTTGCAAGGTTGAAGGATACGATAAGTGTTTAGCCGGATTTGATATCAGTACCTGATGGTAGTTCAAGTTTGTATGGATTAGTAGATATTGCGATCGTCATGAACAATCGCTTTTTGACTGCTAGTCCAGAAATGGTAGTTGAAGTCCTCTACAATGAACCGGTAGTGTTAGGTGTTAGCCGTAGGGTGGGCATTGTCAACAATTTCTCATAACTGCCATAAGTTTCTCCGAACAATGCCCACCTCAGTCTTCTTACCTAATCCTGATTGGTGGGCAAAAATGGGCAGTTTATCAATCCAATGGTTGAAGATATTCAATGCAATTGCATTACTATTAAACTGTAATTAAACTGAAACTCAAATGGTCAAGTGATTATATCTCGGGTAAAACAATTATTATTGTCACCCCGTCAGAAAATATATTTTACATTACACGGATGAGCTTGCTCCGAAAAGTTCAGGAAGCTACGATAGCTCCCAACTTCAGACTGGCAGATGTGTTGCGTATGGCTAAGATTCTATCAAAACGCCTAGCTCACCAACCCCTTAATGATTGGATTGAAAAAGAACTCAATATGCCATAGCAGTAATATAATTGTCAGTAATATCAATGTTGGGTTACGCTTCGCTACACCCAACCTACAATATCTGCGATCGCACTAATATGATTGTTGATGTAGCACTTGAGCGTGACCTTCCAGCACCCGATTCAACTTCCCACTGTGATACCCTTCCAAATCCAGGGTGACATAGACAAAGCCTAACTCTTGAAAAGCGGATACTAGCTTTGGTAAATCAGTAGTTAAGACAAACTCCTGAATTTGCTCCGGCGGTAACTCAATTCTAGCAGTGTCGCCTTCTGATCGAACTCGGAGATTAGTAAAACTCAGCCGACGTAAATAAATTTCCGCACGCCCAACCCTTTGTAGCTTGCTTACGGTAATCTCTTCACCATAGGGAAAACGGGAACTCAAACAAGGTTGTGCTGGTTTATCCCACCAGGGAAGTCCTAACTGTTTCGAGAGTTGGCGCACTTCGGCTTTTGTCACTCCCACTTCTGCTAAAGGGGATCTTGCTCCTCTTTCTTTTGCTGCTTGAATCCCGGGACGATAATCTCTTAAATCATCTGCATTGACTCCATCCACTACATAAGGATAACCTCTTTGCTGTGCTAGAGGTTTGAGAGTGTCGTGGAGTTCACTTTTACAGAAATAGCAACGGTTGACGGGGTTGGCAGTGTAATTGGGATTGTCCATCTCAGAGGTTTCTATTACCTCATGGTTAATACCAATAGTAGCAGCTTGGATACGAGCATCTTCTAACTCTTCTGGTAAGAGGGAAGGAGATTGAGCAGTAACCGCCAAAGCGCGATCGCCTAACACATCATAGGCTATCTTGGCTACTAAGGTACTATCGACTCCCCCGGAATAGGCAATCAACGCCTGCTCCATCTCAATAAATATAGTTTTTAATTGCTCCAGCATGAGTTAGATTTTAGATTTTAGATTTTAGATTTTAGATTAAAGAATTGAATCAACATTTTTTTGGAGGAAGCAATTCTCTTCCCAATTCCCAATTCCCAATTCCCAATTCCCAATTCCCAATTCCCAATTCAAAACTCCCGTCGAGAGAAGAGCAAAATCGCGATCGCTAGTAGTATCGTAGTGTAGAACAAGGCATATACTCCATTACTCAAGAGGGTTGTTGCTGAGGGTAGGATATTGTAAACTGCCTCGTTCTTTAAGTTGAGGCGGGATAAATCTGGTAAAACTAGGTAAAGTCCCTCGGTCATTGCTTGAATACTGGAGTTTTTGCTCAGGTTCCCCAACTCTACTAAATCCCTGCTCAAGTTCCCCATGAGGTAAACCCCAAAGCTGAGCATGGTTGCTAGGAGGGAACTGGTAAAGACTCCAAATACTAAAGCTACTGCTGTGATTAAACAGAGTTCTAAGAAGAGGAACAGGTGGGAAACTAGGATACTACCTATAGGGTAATCGATTTTAGCAAAACTCAGCAGTAGCCAATAAATTACTGCCATAGCCAATACGAGAACCCCTAGTACACCGGAAAGTCCCAAATGTTTACCAAGGATGAATTCCGTGGGGGAGACTGGTTTGGCAATTAAAACTAAAACCGTGCGCTTCTCGATTTCTTTGTTAATCAAACCTGTACCAACAAATACTGCTACAGTCGCGCCTAAAATTTCAATTGCCGCTAAACCAAAATCGATCACCATTTTATCTGATGTGGTGGTTGCTACTTCTGGCAATAACCGCATAGCTAGGATCAGCAATAGAGCAAACAAGCCAATCAGGTACAAAACGCGATCGCGGATTACTTCCCGAAATCCATTAGAGGCAACTGCCCAAATTCTACCAAGGTTCATCTTTTTATACTAATGCGCAAATACTATGGAATTGGGAATTGGGAATTGGGAATTGGGAATTGGGAATTGGGAATTGGGAATTGGGAATTGGGAACCTGCCTTGCAGCCTCCTGCCTCCTGCCTTGCAGCCTCCTGCCTCCTGCCTCCTGCCTCCTCAAAAATCCACCCCTCGCTTCAAATCTACGCCTTGATCACAGTAGTGCTTGTGGCAAATCATCTCTGAGTGGACGGTGGCTAGCTCAAAATAGGCGGGTTGATTGAAACAACGACCTGTGATAATGACTTCTGTATCGCGAGGTTTGCGCAATAGTGCCTCCACAATTGACTCTACTGGTAATAATTCTAGGTCAACTGTGGGGTTGAGTTCGTCCATGATAATTGTTTTGTACAAACCGGAGGCTAATGCTGCTCGAGCAATTTCCCAACCTCTTTCCGCTTCTACATAATCAGCTATCTGTTGTTTGCCTCGCCAGACGATCGCGTTACGACCACAGCGGTGATGATCGACTAAACTGGGGTAAGATTGCTTGAGGGCTGCAATTGCGGCATCTTCTGTATAGCCACTACCTCCTTTGAGCCACTGCATAATCAGCACTCGATGGGATTTATCTGTACTAATGCCTTTACCAATGGCCTGTAGAGCCTTACCGAGAGCATTGGTAGATTTACCCTTACCTGCACCAGTATAGA
>JAAHGR010000167.1 GCA_010672425.1 Symploca sp. SIO2E6 | reverse complement strand
CTGCGAGAGGGACTAAAATGGTCTGATGGGGAACCGCTGACGACTGATGATGTGGTTTTTTCCTACAATGAAGTTTATCTCAATAACAAAGTACCTACTGGTATCAGAGATATCCTACGCATTGGTGAAACCGGTGCTTTTCCTTCCGTAAAGAAACTTAGTCAGCAACGGGTTGAGTTTACTGTACCGGAACCCTTTGCTCCTTTCCTCAGATATGCGGGCGGTATTCCCATCTTGCCAGCCCATGCCTTGCTGAAGTCGGTAAATACCACCGACGCCAATGGCAATCTTAAGTTTCTCTCAACTTGGGGAACCGACGTAGACCCCGAAGAAATTGTCGGTAATGGTCCCTACCGGATGGTAAGCTATACCCCCAGTCAGCGAGTCATCTTCGAGCGCAATCCCTACTACTGGCGTCAAGATACTCAAGGTAATCCTCAACCTTACATTGAGCGTATTGTCCTACAAATCATTGAAAACAGCGATACCCAGTTTCTCACCTTTCGCTCTGGAGGATTGGATAGCTTGGCGGTAACCCCTGAAGCCTTTGGGTTACTCAAGAAGGGAGAACAACTCGGGCAGTATACCATATATAATGGTGGGCCACCATCCGACTCAAGGTTTATCGGTTTTAATCTTAATCAAGCCCGTAATGAAAAAGGTCAGCCTTTTGTAGACCCCATCAAGTCTCGTTGGTTCAATACCTTAGCATTCCGACAAGCAGTGGCCTATGGAATCGATCGCGAAACGATGAAAAATACTACTTATCGGGGATTAGGAGAATTACAGCATTCCCCCATAGGAGTGGAAAGTCCCTTCTACCTATCTCCAGAAGAGGGATTAAAAGTTTACAGTTATCAACCCCAGAAGGCCAAGCAACTGTTGCTCGATGCTGGCTTTAGTTACAATTCTCAAGAACAACTAGTAGATTGGGATGGTAATCAGGTAAAATTTACCCTCTTGGTGAAAGCCGAGGAAAAATCCAGGGTGGATGCTGCTGTCCAGATTCAACAAGACCTTGCTAAATTGGGAATGCAAGCGGATTTGCAGGTCATCAATTTCAATGTTGTGGTACAAAAGCTTTCTAGTCGAGATTGGGAAGCCTATGTTGGCGGATTTGGCGGCGGCGGTAGTGAACCCCACAGTGGCTTCAACATCTGGTACACTAAAGGATCTTTACATCAATTCAATCAAAGTCCTCAACCAGGAGAACCACAGATTGCAGGTTGGAAAGCATCGGATTGGGAGTTAGAAATTGACCGTTTGTTCCAGCAAGGAGCTCAAGAGTTGGATGAGAACAAGCGCAAAGAGATTTATGGTCAATTTCAGCAAATTGTCGCCGAACAAGTACCGTTTTTTTTCCTAGTAAATTCCCTCTCTTTGGAAGCAGTACGCGATCACGTTAAAAATATCAAATTCTCGGCTCTAGGGGGAGCTTTTTGGAATTTGCATGAATTGAGAATTGAAAATTGAGAATTGTTGTTGGTTGTTGGTTATTTGTTATTGGTTGTTTGTCGTTTGTTGTTGGTTGTTTGTCGTTTGTCGTTTGTTGTTTGTTGTTTGTCGTTTGTCGTTTGTTGTTGGTTGTTTGTCGTTTGTCGTTTGTTGTTTGTTGTTCGGGAATGGGGAATATCTTCCTTATTTCAGAATCTCCCAATTCTCAATTCCCTATTCCCAATTCCCTATTCCCAATTCCCTACTCATGACTTAAAAACGGAACATCAACAATTTCTCCTTCAACTTCTCCTACCTGTACCTTAAGACCGACACCACCTGCTTTAGTGCGGATATAGACTAAACCAAATGCTCCTTGGTCAGTGTTGGTAAAACTAGTTAGCTTTCCGACTTTCGTGCCTTCAGAAGTTACCACTGTTCCCGGTTGGACAGAACCCTGGAGGCGAATTCCCCATAATCTCTGCTTGACCCCTTTGTAAGTATTCAACCGGGCAATAGTTTCTTGACCAATATAGCAACCTTTTTCTAAAGATATAGTTTGCCACAAACCTGCTTCTAAGGGATTATAATCCTCTGTTAGTTCCAAGTCAGGAACTGGACGTCCCTGCTCAATACGCAACTGTTCCCAAGTCTGACTGTCGAGAGGTATAGCTCCGGCGGTAGTTAAAGTCTGCCTAAGTTGCTTAGCTTCAGTAATGGAAATAATCAAAGTGTATCCCGGCAAGGCTAAGCCATTACCAATGGCGAGACGAATTTTGAACTCACCTAGCATTAGTTCCTGGTGACTACCATAAGCTGTACTACCACTACTCTCAACCCCTAACTTAGCTAAAAGGGTGTCACTTTCTGGCCCAATCAAGGTTAAAATGGCATTCTCACTGGAGATATCCGTTACTTCTACCCGATCCATAGGAAAAATAAAGCGATCGAGCCACTCTAGCATTTGTTGGTGTCGATTCGGAGAGATTAGTACTAAGACTGCATTTTCAGTGATGTAAGCAGTTGCTAAATCGATAGTGCGAGCAGTAGAAGTGACAAACACTGTATCACAACCTTGACCGGGCTGAAGTTTTTGGAAGTCATTCGTGCTCTGATTGTGTAAATAACGTAGTCGATCATCACCGGAGATTTTTAGCAGTCCCCAATGGGATAAGTCAGCTAGAGCCACTCCCTGACGAGCCGCTTGAATGGTTGTGGTTATGGTTGGTTGATTGTTGCTCATTGGTTATTGGTTATCAGACATAATGTGAGCACTTACCTTTTTGCCTTTTGAGCAATTGTGATAGTGTTTTAGAGGTTTGAGGATAATTCCTTAAGCGCTTGTTGGTCAAAATTTAAGTTGCCAACTCCCTACCTTTGCCCTTTTGGGACTAAAGAGTGTCTCAGCATTCTAAATTTTATAATATGTTCAATTCCTATAGTGTTCGCAATCCTCGAACCGGACAAATTGATTATGAGATTACGCCGCCAACACCTGAACAACTAGTTGAGCAATGCACGAACTTGCGAGCAGCTCAAATTAATTGGCAACAGTCTGGTTTAGCTCATCGTATTGAGGCAATGCAGGTATGGAAGCAAACCCTATCCTCTCAAAAAGAAGCAATTGTCAGAGTTTTAATCTCTGACACCGGCAGATTATCAGAGTCTCTCACCGAAGTTGACTCAGTTATCTCCAGTATCGATCGCTGGTGTCGGTTAGCACCAACATTGTTGTCAGAGCCACAGGCAAAATCTACTGCCATTCCCTTTGTCAAGCTGCAACATCAATCAGTTCCTTACCAACTAGTCGGCGTCATCAGTCCTTGGAATTTTCCCCTGTTGCTTTCCCTCATTGATACCATACCAGCCTTACTAGCAGGCTGTGCTGTGGTGGTGAAACCGAGTGAAATCACTCCCCGCTTCATACCAATAATCCGAGAAACGATTGCCTCGTCTCCTCAATTGCGAGATGTCTTCGCCTACGTTGAAGGTGCAGGTGATACCGGTGCTGCCTTAATCGAATCGGTGGATTTGGTTTGTTTTACTGGGAGTGTAGCTACAGGAAAAAAAGTTGCAGAGGCAGCGGCGAGGCAGTTTATTCCTGCCTTTTTGGAATTGGGAGGCAAAGACCCGGCAATTGTCTTGTCATCAGCTGACCTGGAATTAGCAACCTCAGCTATCTTATGGGGTTCTGTTGTTAATGTTGGGCAATCCTGCCTTTCCATTGAGCGTATTTATGTTGCCACCTCAATTTTCGAGGATTTTGTTGAGCAACTGGTAGCAAAGGCAAAACGTCTGGGTTTGGCTCTTCCTACTGTTGAAGATGGACAAATTGGTCCGATTATTGCTCAAAAACAAGCAGAAATTATTGCTCTACAGCTTCAAGATGCCCAGCATAAAGGTGCAGTAATTCACTGCGGCGGTACGGTGGAAGAATTGGAGGGAGGTTTATGGTGTCGTCCCACTGTCCTCACTCAAGTCAATCACACCATGAAGGTAATGACAGAAGAAACCTTCGGTCCAATTATGCCAGTAATGGCTTTTGCCAGTAATGAGGAGGCAATTGCCTTAGCCAATGACACCATCTATGGACTAAGCGCTGCCGTATTTGCCGCTACAGAAACCGAAGCGATCGCTTTGGCAAACTATATTAATGCTGGTGCGATTAGTATCAACGATGCTGGGTTAACCGCACTAATCCACGAAGCTGAGAAAAATGCTTTTAATTTCTCTGGTATGGGAGGTTCACGTATGGGACCTGCTGCCATGACAAGGTTTATGCGCAAAAAAGCGTTTTTGATTAAAAAAGAATCTATCTCCGATCCGTGGTGGTTTGATTAGGTGGTAGGTCTTCGGTATTAGGTTTGGACTCATAGATCCCCGACTTCTTCTCTCGGTTGCTCAAGTTAATTGCAGGTTCAACCAAGAAGTCGGGGATCTTGGTCTGACGCGATCGCTACTCTATTATATTGGTTACCTTTTTCGTAAGTGGATTCGCAGTTTTGGCAAAGATAACGAGGAAGCGGTTGCTATACTATGAGAAATTGTGTAGATTTATGACTTTTAAAATTACGAAGTATTACCTTTTCTAGCATTTAATTGCTAACATCCTTATTTGACAGCAACTTGAATATCACGCTCTTAACGTAAAGAATTGTAACTATTTTTCCTAACCTCTGGTCAAATGTGTGTATCTAGCAATGGAGGTGAAATTTATGCTGGAATTATTATTTTTGATGGGCTACCTAGTTGGCTTTGTAGTTATGCTTGAGGCTTTGTTTGATGAAAAGCTGGAATAGTACTTATCAACTCCCTTTTCGGAGAAGGAATAGGTAATAATGACTACACCTGACGATGCACGACAATATGCACCGGCAACAAAACGCAACCGCGAGCCGATCCTAGAAGTGCTACAGAAAGTTCTGCCTCCAAACTGTACAGTGTTGGAAATAGCTAGTGGTACCGGTGAGCATGGGGTCTTTTTTGCTCCCCGCCTGGGTAACCGTAAATGGTTGCCTTCAGAACCAAATCCCCTATTGCTTGCCAGTATTGAGGCTTGGCGCATCTGTCAACCAGCTGATAATCTTTATCCACCTCTTGAGTTGGATGTTTGTGACTCGGTTTGGTCTGTGGAAACTAGAGTATCCCCAGAATGGTTACAGGATTTAGATTTTGCTACCTTTCCCCTAACTGCTATGGTGAATATCAATATGATTCATATCGCACCCTGGTTAGCTTGTTTGGGACTGATGGCAGGAGCCAGTCATATCCTGCCATCTGGGGGAATTCTCTATTTGTATGGACCATTTAAACAAGACGGAAAGCATACTGCACTGAGTAATGAAGCTTTTGATACAACTTTGCGGAGTCAAAACCCAAAGTGGGGAGTGCGAGATCTTAATGATGTGGTAGATGCAGCCAGAGAAAGAAATTTAAGTTTGTTGGCAACTTACCAGATGCCAGCAAACAATCTTTCCGTAGTGTTTCAACGCCAGTGAGGGATGCAATTTTATCATTGGTCATTAGTCATTGGCACAAAAAACCAATGACACGATTACTAAGGACATGAATCCCACGCACTCTAAGTCGTGGGAGTGTCAATGCTGGTAATTACTCAGAAGATTCATTTGGCTTGTCATCTTGAGGTGGCTTTTGACGCCAAGGAACTGAGTCACAATAAGTTTTCTCCAATTCCATTCTTTGCTCCATCTGACGCAAAAAATAACCAGTCATCATCGCTGAAGCCAGCAATCCGGCTAAATTTTCCCGGTTAGTACAAATTTGCACGCTGAAATTTTCCGAAGGAAGCATTCCTACCATACTCAAAACGTTTTGAGAAATAATTTGTTGAATTTCAGGACTGGCAGATTTAGCAACCCGCGACAATACATCAGGGGATTGATTTTTGAGATATTTCAGAAGTTGGTTAACTATCTCATCATCAGGTTGGGAACCGAAGGAGTTAGGGTTAAATGCCATTAGGGATCCAAGTGTTGACCTACTTAGCTCTACTTTGACATACTCCCACACTTACCTGATAGGGTAAATATAGGCTTCTCAGCGACTCCCGGTAATCCGTCGGACATTAACTGAGCTTTATTAACGACACGGGATGCCACCGCACCGAAGACAAAAGTGTTGCTTGTTTGTAGTCTCTTAAAGACTGACACTCGCTAGGTTTTACGTGGTTTGCGCTACCCAACTGGTTGCCACTTATGTAGGCTTTCCGGTTCAAGGAGTCTTAACAGGCCACCACCGTGGGAATTCCAACCAATTGTATTCTAGCATATCAAACAAAACTGTCTCTCAATGTTATAGTTGAGAACTGGTTGCTGGTGTTGTCAGCAGTTGATCAAGCTCAAAATGTTGATGAAATTTGTCTGTAACATTTAACCAGTAAGACCGACCATCTGTTTGTCGGCGTCTTCTGACAAATCCAAGATTGATTAATTCCTGGATGTGTTGGTAAGCGCCACTGCCGCGAAGGTTGATCAAGTCAGTTTGAGCAATTGGTTCTTTAAGAGCGATTGCAGCTAGAGTTCTCAAGGCTCCTGTACCTATTTCAGGGGGAACTAAGCTTTGTATTAGGTTCTCAAAAGACGACCTTAACTGCAAGCTATAACCAGCGGGAGTCTCCACCACCTCTAGGGCACTGTCCCGATGTCCATAGTCTGACATCAGCTCAATCAAGGCGTCTTCAACTTCAAGGCGATTGCATCGAGCATATTCACAAATTTCCGCAAGGGGGAGAGGTTTTCCTTTCAAGTAGAGAATTGCTTCTATCTGGGTGGCTAAACGAGGCATGAGATTTTAGATTTTAGATTTTAGATTTTAGATTTTAGATTTTAGATTAAAGAATTGAATCAATACAAGCCCATGTCTTTCAATAAACAAGGCAACTGGAGTTCATGGTTAAACTTTATATATAACGGTTCTCTCCCTGCTAAACATCTCAATGGTTTATTACCAATATCAAGTCGGTGGCAGTTTAACTAGTGATAATCCTAGCTATGTAGAACGACAGGCTGACTCTCAACTCTACGAAGCTCTCAAAGCTGGTGAATTTTGCTATGTCCTCAATTCCCGGCAAATGGGCAAGTCGTCGCTGCTAGTTAGAATGAAGCATCGCTTACAAGAAGAGGGGTTTAAATGCACCACTATAGATATGACTAATATTGGCAGTGAAAATATTACCCCGGTGCAATGGTATAAAGGCATTTTTACTGAGTTATGGTTAGGCTTCAATCTTTTAGGACAGTTCAATTTAAAAACTTGGTGGCAAGAACAGGATGATATCTCTTTACCTCACCGGTTTAGTAAGTTTATTTCCGAGGTATTGCTTGTTCAATTTAAGCAAGAAAGACTCTTGATTTTAATCGATGAAATTGATAGTATTCTCAATTTGTCTTTTCCTATAGATGATTTTTTTGCTCTAATTCGCTTTTGCTATAATCAAAGAGCAATCAATCCAGAATTCAAACGCATCACTTTTGCTATCTTTGGGGTGGCAACACCAGCAGATTTAATTCGAGATAAAAGACGTACCCCATTTAATATCGGTAAGGCTATAGAACTGCACGGTTTTACTGTAGAAGATAGAATTGAGTCATTAGCTAAGGGACTAGAAGTGAAAGTCGGTAATGCCCAAGCCGTACTCCAAGAAATCTTGGTTTGGACAGGAGGGCAGCCGTTTTTAACCCAAAAACTGTGCCAGTTAGTATTAGCGGCCAAACACTCGGTGCATAATAACTCTGATTCTTCCATGATTGCTCCTTTGACTGCTCACCTAGGGCAAACAAACAACGGCAAGTCAAGTATTTCACCAGAGACGGAAGCATCTTGGTTGGAAGCTATCGTCAGATCCTGTATCATTGATAAGTGGGAATTCCAGGATGAGCCAGAGCATTTGCGAACAATTCGCGATCGCCTCTTAAGTAATGAGCAAATGGCAGGACGCTTATTGGGAATCTATCAACAAATTTTAGCGGGAGACCAAATGCCAACTGATGACAGTCGAGAACAGATTGAACTACTGTTGTCGGGTTTGGTCATCAATGAGCAGGGATACCTAAAGCCCAAAAATCCGATCTATCAAGCAGTTTTTAATTCAGAATGGGTTGCTAGACAACTGGAGAATATGCGTCCCTATGCTCAAAGCTTCAAGGCTTGGCTGAATTCTGAACAACAGGATGAGTCTGTACTTTTACAAGGATTGGCATTGCAGGAAGCCTTGGCTTGGGCAAATAACAAACAGCTTTCAGACTTAGATTATCGCTTTTTAACCGCTAGTCAAGAACTAGCAAAACGCGCAGTAGAAAACGATTTAGCCGTAGAAAAAATTGAACGAGAAAAAGCAGAGTTTGCTCTGCAAGCGGTGAGAGAAGCAAATCGGCTATTGGCAGATGCTCAGAAAACTGCACGGCAAAAATCGAACAAATTACGCCTTGGGAAAAGATGGATTGGGAGCATTGCAGGAGTAGTTGCTAGTTCAGTTATTTTGTTGCGTTTTACTGGAATCTTGCAAGGGATGGAATTGACAATGCTGGATCGCTTTTTTCAAGCACGTCCTCCTGCTGCCATTGACCCTCGTATTATTATTATTACTATTGATGAGTCAGACCTGGAAGAAATTGGACAATATCCTCTGTCAGATCAGATATTAGCTCAGGCGCTCAATACGATCAAAAGCTACCAACCTCGACTTATTGGTTTGGATATATATCGTAATTTACCTGTGGAACCCGGTTATCAGGAATTAGTCAAACTGTTCGGTAGTACTCCAAATTTGATTGGTATTGAGAAAGTCGTAGATAAGCAAGTTCCTCCACCTCCAGTTTTGTCCCAAAAATCTCAGGTAGGTTTTGCCGATCTGATAGAAGATGGAGATGGTAAAATTCGCCGTGCTCTACTGGCAGTTTCTCTCCCACAAGAAAAGCAAAAACTGAGTTTTGGTTTGCGGTTAACTTTGGAATATCTCAAAACTGAAGGCATTATCCCTCAATCCTCACCCAATAATCCCCAGCAGGTGCAGTTGGGAAAAGCGATGCTAGTTCGCTTCCAAGGTAACGATGGAGGTTATGTCCGCACTGAAACAGGAGGCAACCAAATTTTATTCAACTACTATGGTACCCAAAAACAGTTTCAAACCTTCTCAATGAGGAATTTATTAGCTAAGAAGATCCCAGCAGAAACCATACGCGATCGCATTGTCTTGATTGGCTCTACGGCTGAAAGTATCAATGATTTGTTTCAAACCCCTTACAGTAGCCGCATCTTTAGTAGTCCAACCCACATGGCAGGAGTAACAATTCATGCTAATATTATCAGCCAACTTTTGAGTGCAGCTTTGTCTGGCAGACCCCTGTTGCAGGTTTTGCCAGAAGTAGGAGAGTGGTTGTGGATTTTGCTGTGGTCTGGATTAGGAGCGGCATTAGCTTGGCAAGTAAAGTTTTTTAGATGGATTGCTATCGCTGTAGTTGTCGCGATTGGGGCACTTGTGGGGATTACCTATCTGGCTTTTCTACAGGGATGGTGGCTCCCGGTTATTCCTCCGATAATTGGACTCATTTTTGCTGCTGTTACTTTACCGATTGTCACAACCAGGCAGTTGTTAGAGAAAATTCAACTCCGTCAAACGGTGAAATTGCTAGTGGTAATTGCTCAGGAGAAACCGGCTGTAGGACAGATTGCTATTGAATATCTCAAGCAAGCAGAAAGCCAAGAAAATCAGGCGTTGATTGAGCAGATGTTGCAGGAAGAAGGTGTTAGGTTTTAGGTGATAGGATGAAAACTAAAAGTTCCCAAGCCATGAAGCAAACTTTAACCGAAGGTAGTGTCGGTTGGCATCTAGTAAAGTTAACTATCCCCATGATCTGGGGGGTTTTTGCTGTCATCGCCTTTAGTCTCGTTGACACTTATTTTGTTGCTCACCTGGGAACCAAGCCTCTGGCTGCTATGAGTTTTACCTTTCCGGTAGTCTCCGCTTTAGGCTCTCTGGCACTAGGTTTAGGAGTCGGAGCTTCTTCTGTTATTGCCCGGGCGATTGGAGAAGGCGATCGCAATCGGGTACAGCGACTGACTACTGATAGTTTAACCCTCTCTGTGCTCATTGTTGGTATCTTTATTGCTCTGGGACTGACGACTATCAAGCCACTGTTTACTGCTTTAGGTGCTGGGTCTGACATTCTTCCCTTGATTGAGGACTATATGCAAATCTGGTATTGGGGGATGATCTTTCTGGTGATACCAATGGTAGGCAACAGTGCTATCCGTGCTGCTGGTAATACCCAGATTCCCAGCATTATTATGACTGTTGCTGCCGCCATGAATATTGCCTTAGATCCCTTATTGATTTTTGGCTTGGGGGGTTTCCCACGGCTGGAACTGCAAGGAGCCGCTATCGCTACGGTCATTGCCAGGGCAACAACTTTACTGGCATCCTTACTATTTTTGCACTATCGAGAACGGATGCTCTGCTTTAACTTACCTAAGCTACAGGTAGTGTTAAAGTCTTGGCAAAGCATCCTCCATGTGGGTTTACCAGCTGCTGGTACTAGTCTGATCACACCTATTTCTATCGGATTGATCACTAGTATCGTAGCTGCTTACGGTCCTGTAGCTGTAGCTGGTTTCGGTATTGCCTCCCGGGTGGAATCCTTTGCCTTGATTGTCCTGTTGGCATTATCAGCCACTATTGGTCCATTTGTGGGACAGAATTGGGGAGCCAAAAAGTACCATCGTGTCCAGCAGGCTTTGGGTTTGAGCTTTCTGTTTTGCCTGTTGTGGGGAATTTTGGTAGCAGTAATTCTGGCACCAACTGCTCCTTGGCTAGCATCAGTATTTAATCGTAATCCCCAAGTAGTTGCGATCGCGGCAACCTATTTGCTAATTGTCCCCATTAGTTATGGTGCTTCGGGTGCTATTCTAGTTGCTAGTTCTGCTTTTAATGCTCTAGGCAACCCTCTACCATCTGTAGTGCTGACTTTGACTAGGATGTTGATTATCTATGTTCCTCTCGCTTATCTGGGTAGTTGGCTCTTTGGTGTTAATGGTATTTTCTTTGCTGCTTGTTTCTCGAATCTAGCTGTTGGCTTAGGAGGCTATCTCTGGAATCGTTTAGATTTTAGATTTTAGATTTTAAATTTTAGATCCCAATTCCCAATTCCCCATTTCCAATTCCCCATTCCCAATTCCCAATTCCCTATTCCCAAAATATGAGAAAGCTGTATTTTTTACTTCCTGGAACAACAAACAAATTTGGTGGTGGTGGACTTTGGGCTGAGTTGAAAACTGTTCACCTAGCTCGACAAATTTGTCCGGCGGAAATTGTTACTTATCGACAGCGAGAATCCTCTCATCTATTTTTAGATGACTGTCTCCAGAAGGCTGATTTAGACGATTGTATTTTTGTCGTCAGCTGGGGTTTTGATGTCCCCAAGCTAGTAGCCAAGCTTCAACAACACCACATCATCTATCATGCCCATAGTACTGGTTATCGATTCACTCTACCACCCCAGATTCCCATCATCTCAGTGAGTCGCAATACGATGGGTTACTGGGGGCAAAAATCTCCTAATGCTTTAATTTACTACTTACCAAATCAAATTGGTGAGGAGTTTGGTAATCTTGGTCAGGAAAGGGATATTGATGTCTTGGTGCAAGTTCGTAAATCCTCAGAATATTTACTAGAGCAACTGGTGCCAGCGTTACAATCCCACTGTCGGGTTGAGCTTTTGACTGGTTATGTTGAGGACTTGGCTGGACTGTTCAATCGCGCTAAGATTTATCTTTATGACTCAGCTGAGTATTGGGGGGTAAGTGGAGTTACAGAAGGCTTTGGACTACCACCGTTGGAGGCATTAGCTTGTGGCTGTCAGGTATTTTCTAGTGTCAATAGTGCCTTGGCAGACTATCTTGATCCTGGGTTTAATTGTCACAAAATTGCTGGCTATTCTAGGGAGTACGATGTGCAACGGATTCTCGCAGCGGTGAATTCTCCCAATGCTCCAGATTTACCAGACTCATTTTGGGCAGAGTATGGTGCCCAGAAGCTAGGGAGCCGGTTGGAGGTCATTTTAACAGAAATTAATGCATTTTTTGATCATCGTCAGACTCAGCAATCCAATATTGAGGGACTGAGTTGGTGGCGAAGGGGGAGATTATTGACCAAGCGATCGCTAAGCAAATTGCTCAAAAAATTAGGTGTTAGGTCGTAGGTGGTAGTAGCGTGACACACTTAAAATGAGTAATGAGTAATGAGTAATGAGTGATGAGTGATGAGTAGATATAGATTTTTGCCCTATCCCCCCATCATCCTTGTCTCCCTTAGCGTTAACGGCCGAGCGCAGCGGAGTATACTTTCCGCAAATCTCTCGGGTGGACACACTATACATACGCTCGCTCGGCCGTTAACGCGAGCACATTTCGACCGTAGTCGGAGGGAGACCCTAGG
>JAAHGR010000166.1:11504-12398 GCA_010672425.1 Symploca sp. SIO2E6 | reverse complement strand
AGACCTAATTATAAACGAGTTGACAGAGCTGCAAACCTCATCAAATCTACATTATAGCCAGAATTGTCACCCCGTCAGGGGCAGTGCTCTGTTAAATATCAACCCAATGACAGGGCAAGGAATAGGTTTAGCAGTAGTAAATTAATTAAGGACTGCCCTTATTAGTTCGCACCCCAAGCAAAAAAGGAGGAAAGTATGAGCAGCGAAAAGAAACTACAGCCGAATGTATATACCGCAAGGAAATATAACGCTAAAGTAGAGCTTGATTTTGATATGGGAGTGAAGTACAGTCGCGTACTATTGGCAATTGCCGGTGCCGATGGCGAGTTAGCAGATGATGAATTACAGTGGTATATTGACGAAGTAACGTTGATGGGATCTCCCCAAGAATACATTGACGCGATCCGTAATATCGACTGGAAGAATGTGGACATTAAGGAAGAATTGAGCGGGGTTGTATTTGATTTTCCCCTCAATGTTAAGCGGTCTCTATTGTACCAAGCTATCAAGATGAGTCGTGCAGATGGCGTGTTTCATGAAAAGGAAAAAGCCGCTGTTGCCGGAACTGCCGAAGTTTTAGGGGTGGAAAAGAATGTGATGGAAAGCCTTAAGTGTGTAATAGAAATGGAAGATTCCGCAGAGCAACTGCTGCGCTTAATATTGTCATGCGACATTTAGGGATGATATGTGTTAAGCACTGTTAAGAGGGAACAGGGAACAGGGAACTTCTGAGATGAATACGGGGGTTTTTTTCTTCAAAAAACGACAATCTAGGTTGACCACTCATGAAGAGAAGACTATAGAGTCTTTTGAATTAGTGTGGCATGGCAGAATGCAGAACAAGGTGTGAAAACTGCTTTCTTCTTGATTTTTGTAGTGGAGCAGCACTCAATT
>JAAHGR010000166.1:0-11404 GCA_010672425.1 Symploca sp. SIO2E6 | reverse complement strand
AATCTAGGTTGACCACTCATGAAGAGAAGACTATAGAGTCTTTTGAATTAGTGTGGCATGGCAGAATGCAGAACAAGGTGTGAAAACTGCTTTCTTCTTGATTTTTGTAGTGGAGCAGCACTCAATTTTTGAGCAAAACATCAAACATCAAAAATTCAGTTAGGAGGTTTAATTTGTCGGCTAAGTACGTTCACGGTTATACCACACCCGAACAGCACCGCTTAGTAAAGCAAGCTAAATATTGGCGAGAAAGGCTCATCTTGCGCGACTTGAATTTGACTGGTGGAGAAAGATTACTAGAAATTGGCTGCGGTGTAGGAGCAGTGCTAGGTGAAATTGGCAAAGCTTTCCCAGACTCGAATCTAGCAGGAATTGATATAGAACCCAGGCAAATCGAGTATGCTCGCCAATATTTAACTCAAATGGGACTGAATAATATTGAACTCCATGTTGGTGATGCGATCCAACTTCCTTGGCCAGATGCTAGTTTCGATCACGTCTATGGTATGTGGATATTAGAGCACGTTTGTGATCCCAAAGCAATTCTGCGAGAAGCCTACCGGGTTCTAAAAATTGGTGGTTTAATCACTTTAAATGAAGTTGATTACAAGAGTTTTCTGATTTGGCCTGAATCGCCGGATTTTCAATATTTGCAAGATTCTGTGTACGAGATGTTCTCTCTCTATGGGGGCAACCCCCATGTGGCAAGAGTTCTCGGACCGTTATTACTTGCTGCTGGCTTTAGTGAAGTTAAGAATACTCCGTTAGTGATGCATTACTGTTATGCTTTGGAACGGGAAGAATTGCAGAAGCTTATTGCATTGAGCAGCGCTCCTATGGAACTGGCGATTCCTGAGATAGTGCAAGTTTTAGGAAAAGATCGAAGTCGGTTAGAAGCTGGCTTAGAGTTTTTCCGAAGTATTGCTAAGGAACCAGGGGGTGTTGCCACTATGGTAATCTATCGCGGTGCAGCCAAACGCCTCTAATATTATGTCCGGTTGAATACTTACACTTTGGTGGCAATAAGGCTCCAAGGGAAGAAAGAAAAACGATAATCTAGGTTGACCACTCATGAAGAGAAGACTATAGAGTCTTTTGAATTAGTGTGGCATGGCAGAATGCAGAACAAGGTGTGAAAACTGCTTTCTTCTTGATTTTTGTAGTGGAGCAGCACTCAATTTTTGAGCAAAACATCAAACATCAAAAATTCAGTTAGGAGGTTTAATTTGTCGGCTAAGTACGTTCACGGTTATACCACACCCGAACAGCACCGCTTAGTAAAGCAAGCTAAATATTGGCGAGAAAGGCTCATCTTGCGCGACTTGAATTTGACTGGTGGAGAAAGATTACTAGAAATTGGCTGCGGTGTAGGAGCAGTGCTAGGTGAAATTGGCAAAGCTTTCCCAGACTCGAATCTAGCAGGAATTGATATAGAACCCAGGCAAATCGAGTATGCTCGCCAATATTTAACTCAAATGGGACTGAATAATATTGAACTCCATGTTGGTGATGCGATCCAACTTCCTTGGCCAGATGCTAGTTTCGATCACGTCTATGGTATGTGGATATTAGAGCACGTTTGTGATCCCAAAGCAATTCTGCGAGAAGCCTACCGGGTTCTAAAAATTGGTGGTTTAATCACTTTAAATGAAGTTGATTACAAGAGTTTTCTGATTTGGCCTGAATCGCCGGATTTTCAATATTTGCAAGATTCTGTGTACGAGATGTTCTCTCTCTATGGGGGCAACCCCCATGTGGCAAGAGTTCTCGGACCGTTATTACTTGCTGCTGGCTTTAGTGAAGTTAAGAATACTCCGTTAGCGATGCATTACTGTTATGCTTTGGAACGGGAAGAATTGCAGAAGTTTATTGCATGGAGCAGCGCTCCTATGGAACTGGCGATTCCCGAGATAGTGCAAGTTTTAGGAAAAGATCGAAGTCGGTTAGAAGCTGGCTTAGAGTTTTTCCGAAGTATTGCTAAGGAACCAGAGGGTGTTGCCACTATGGTAATCTATCGCGGTGCAGCCAAACGCCTCTAATATCATGTCCGGTTGAATACTTAGGGTTTGCTGAATAAGTAATAAGTAATAACTCACCGTTCGCTTATTTGAAAATGAGTTAGGGAAATTATCTACGAGGGAATGGGGATTCCAGGCTCCGGTAAATTAGTTTGACAAATTTACTAAAATGTGTATATGCGACATTAAGCGATCGCCTACAACACTAGCTTCCTAAGCAGAATTGCCACTTTCCCCCTTAACGACAGCTGCACCAATTAAATGAGCCAAACGCAATGCTTCTGGCACTTTGCCACAATCAGTCAATTTCTTAAGTACAGAAAAGGTGATTTCTGGAGTGGCACCACACACCTGAAAGCAAAAAGGTGGGTAGTTATAGATAGTTCCAGCTTTTTGTAGCAGCTGAAGACGCAACTCTGGCTCTGGCAAACGACGAATTGCTTGTTCAACAGCTGGCAAATCAGGCATTCGCCGCATCACAGCTACGCAAGGCAGTTGCAATTCCTCTGCTAGCTCGGGTAAGTCGATGATATTGAAACCACCGAAAGCAATCCCATCGAGGAGCAATATATGTAGTTGGGGTAAGAATTTGCGTCCCAGTAGTAATCTTAAAATAGTATCTGTTCCATCCCAACCATCTTGCTCTACTTCTCCCCAAACCATTCCCTCGAAGCGAGTGCCTGCACACACAACCCCAGCGATTGCAACCTTGCCTCCAGCATCTCGTGAGAAGGGAGCATCATCAAAGCCGATAACACGAATGACACGGTTGAGTCTGAGCAAAGAATCAAGTTCCATTATATAATCTGATTGGCTGCTAAACTGCGAAATTATGGTCACCTTCTCCCGTTAACCCTACGGGTATAACGGGAGCTTGGGAAGAGTCAGCTTCTCAGTAATAGGTGACTACCGCATAGAGTCAGTATATGGTACGGACGTACAAATGTTCTCCTAGTTTGTACCTCTCCAAGTCCTCTGATTTAGGACGCTCTAAGAAAGGACATCTTTATGCTGATGGCGGTAAGGAGCAAGTTACTTTCACGCACGAGGATTATCTCCGATGCAACGAGTACCAGTTATTTCCCCCCAAGGGAAAGCATTAATGCCCACAAAACCGTCAAGAGCTAGGAAATGGCTAAAGAAAGGTAAGGCAAAAATCTACAAAAACGATCTCAATGTTTTTGCCATCCAGTTAATTAATGAGCCATCAGGGGAAGAAACTCAAGATGTGGTTATCGGCATTGACCCTGGCAAAATGTTTAGTGGTGTAGGAGTTCAAAGCAGCAAAGCTACCTTACTCAAACTTCATCTAATCCTTCCGTTCCCAAGTGTCACCAAGAAAATAACAACAAGACGGATACTCAGGAGAGCGAGAAGAGGTCGCAGAATTAACCGCAAACTGCCCTATGCTCAACGGTGTCACCGTGCCAAACGGTTTGATAATCGTGTAGACAAGAAACTGCCTCCTAGTATCAAAGCTAATCGTCAATTAGAGCTAAGAGTCGTCAAGGAAATAACGCAATTATTTCCTGTCTCTAAGATCGTCTACGAGTACATCAAGGCGCGTGGAGACAAGGGATTTAGTCCTGCAATGGTCGGGCAAAAAGTCATGCTGAAATGGTTAGAGGGCATTGCACCAACAGCCACTCAATTTGGTTGGCAAACCTCTAATTTAAGGCAATGGCTAAAGCTTCCAAAGGATAAAGCTGATAAGTCAAAAGCTGTAGAAGAAACCCACAGCAATGATGGTGTTGCACTAGCAGCTAGTCACTTCATTAAGTGGAAAAAATGGTACTCAACCAAAGCTCATGGTGGATATTGGGAGGGAGAAATCTGCCTTACTTCTGCTTGGTTTCTCGTGATAGCCAAGCCCAATATTTATCGTCGTCAGCTTCATTTCGAGAATCCTGACAGCAAAAAGCCTAATCCAACTCAATACCGTAAACGTAAAGGCGGAACTGTTACCCAGTTTGGCTTGCGTTCTGGCGACTTTGTTCAAGCTGAAAAAGCTGGTCAAGTTTATAGAGGTTGGATCGGTGGTTATACCCAAACAGCCAAGACGAAAAACGTCTCAATTTATGACATCAACTGGAGAAGAATTGGGCAATTCGGTCCCAACAAGGTCAAATTACTTAAACGCTCTACCAAGTTATTGGTCAGCAGCGCTATATCCTGACCGCCATTCCTCCCACCGTCAAATCATAGATTATGACGGGGGGCTCCTGGCGGTTGAAGTTGAAGACTCTAAAAATAGAAAACTTTCGCGGCCTCAAGTCCTTTGAGCTTCAACAACTTGGTAGGGTAAATTTGTTAGTTGGTATCAATAATAGCGGCAAAACATCAATCCTAGAAGCTATTCAACTACTATACTCGCAAGCTAATCTTGATCCCCTTCGTGAGCTCATGATTGAGCGAGGTGAGTATTTTTGGAGTGATGACAATCAAACTGATGAGATTGATGTTCGTCACCTTTTTTATGGGCATGAAATTGAGGAAAATAGCAGCTTTTCTATATCATGGGACAATAACCATACTCAAGAGCAGCTTGTCGTCTCGGTAATAGTAGGTCCAATTCCTTCTCACAACAGTTCCGATAAGAATGGCGTATGCTGGGACTGGCACTGGCGATTGTATCTGTCAAAGGGGGAGTCTTACTTATTGATGAAATTGATACTGGACTTCACTTTACTACTTTGTCTGATATGTGGAAGCTAATCTGGGAGACTGCAAAAAAACTAGATGTGCAGGTTTTTGCAACTACCCATAACAGTGACTGTTGGACTAGTTTAGCTACCATTGCCAGTCAAGAAGACGCAGCAGTTGATGGTATTACGATTCAACGGATAGAACCAGATAAAAATACCAGTGTCGTCTTTACCGAAAAGGAAATTGCCATTGCAGCAGAAAGGGGAATTGAGGTGCGCTGATTATGGTGTTGACAATGCCCATCCTACGGGGAGATATTTTTGATAGTTGAGTGGGGAAACTTAGAGAAGTTGTTTGGAGGACTTAAGTTCTGAGAAGAGTACATATATTCTGGGATTATCCATATCCACCGAAACCTTAAAAAGATAAAAAAGCAAGCATGACCTTAAAATGGAGTAGTTCTATAAACAAAAAAGTTCCTGTAGATAGACAGTCTTTACTAAGCGATATGCCTGATTCACTTCAGAGGGCTCTAGTTAGGGCATGGGAGCAGCACTATGAAGAGCTTTATGAGTCAGAAGCAGACGGAACAGTTGTACTTGAGGAAGTTTTGGAAGAAGTTTTAGATTCATTTGAGGATAGTAATCAGACTTTAAACCAAATTCGTTATGTTTGGATGGCATTGATTTTAGCTTATGTAGTAGAGCCTACAGTTAAATATTATCAGCCTAATAATCCAGTTCCTGAAGAAGCCGTTAATCACTTAACACATTGGCTACTGACAACTATCAGAGAGGCTTTCTATGATGGAAGATGCTTGAGTAGAGTGTCCCTAAGTGAAGTCAATAATACATCAGTAAATGTCCGTAATCTTTACTCAGAGAAGGAGATATCGAATTTCCAAGTATTATCTGAAGCTTTAGATGTCTATGCTAGTGCAATTAAAACACTGGAAGCAAATTATTCAGTAGAAGGTTTGCTAGATATCTTGGATGACTGCCTTGAGGGATATGCTATGTTCCCAGGTTCTGATGGAAGAAGGGAGTTATTTAATTGGTGGTTATTGGATGTTGTTCCCTCAACTTGGTATTTACTTCCTCCTAGCTCTATCTACTCCCTAGATGAATTGAACAATGAGCAAAATATTTTTTGTTTAAATAAATTAGAGAGAATTAGTCATATAATGTTGAATAGTTTGCCAGTCCAAGAAGGTATAGCGATGTTTGGCAATTGAGAAATTTGCTAGTGTGGTCAGTATGTTTAAAGTTCTCATTCTTGGAAAAAAACAAAATTTAGCAGATGGCGATAACTCAAACAGATATTAGTAAAGTCCAAACTCTGATTAAACCCATAATCTCCCACAAGGCTTGGGGAGCATCTTTAGGTGTTGGAAGCTTTATCACTTTAGAGTTTGGCAATCCCCTTCCATCTAGCAAGGAACGCCAGAAAACTCATGGAGAATGGCATCTTTGGATTTATTGTTGTGCGTGGCGTATTGAGGAAGGCAATGAAGTATTGGCTAGTTCAGAAGATCCACGAGCAAAAATTGAGTCATCAATGGCAGAACCCACCCCTAACCCCTCCAAGGAGGGGAACCGGAGGCTCCGAGGGCTGATTTGGTCGATATAGGTAATCAGTCTATGTAAACCGGATTTGATATTACTCATTACTCATTACTCCAAAAACCGAATCAATGAACTTATTCAGCAAACCCTAATTGAGGATAGGTGATACCATATTTAGTAAATACCTGCTTAGCCCTTCTGATCAGATCAGTCTTGAAAGCGAACTCATCCCGTGCATCCATTGGATAGGCTCTGAGTTTAAAATGAGTGCCCCAGATAGTTTCCTCCATCTGTACTACGATTGGTAACTTCAATTGGGTGTATTTGCTGGTATAGGCTACCTGGTAAAGGATTTGTGTAACCAATTCAACGTCAACATCATGGTTCAGGTAAAAATCTGTTAAGACCTGAGCTTCTAATTGACCACTGTTGGCATTGGAAATTGCCTCTGTCCAGTTTTTAGCGTGGGGAATGTTGACAATATTGTCATCAGGAGTTTGCAAACGAATCCCCCTCAAACCATAACCAATTACCTCCCCATAATGCTCGCCAATTTGGACGCGATCGCCTATACGATAGGTGACTTCAAATAGAGCCATAATTCCCGCAATTATTGAGCTCACTAAATCTTTAAAGGCAAATCCTAAAGCAACAGAAATAGCACCAGTTAAGGCTAAAACATTTCTAGCTGAGATATCAATAAATAGGTTAACCAGATGACTAATAACGACAACAATGATCAATCCTTTACAAAAAGGAATAGATTGCTTAACCAGTAAGCGGAAGCGACGAGGAACTTGCTCTGATAGCCAATCAGCAACTACCTGAATTATCCTTAAAATTGCGTAGGCAATTACAATACTCAGGATTCCATTGATTACTTGAGAACTAGTTATTTCTTTAAATAGTCCTGGTTGTAAGCTACTGTTATCCTGCACTTGAGCTAACCAAGGCAAGTAAACCAACAGCTGTAAAGCACCAAAATATAGCATTTGGACAATAGGATGTGAACCTAGAATATTTTTTCTTAATTATACTAAAAAACGACCTATAGCAGTTCTCATATAAAGTTCGGTTGAATACTTACACTTTGGTGGCAATAAGGCTCCAGGGAATAAGGCTCCAGGGCTCCAAGGGAAGAAAGAAGTTTGCAAGGTATAAGGGAATTATAAGTGATTATCCTTTTCTTGATATCACATCCGTGAGGTACATCTCCAATTCCCGATTCCCAATTCCCAATTCCCAATTCCCAATTCCCAATTCCCAATTCCCAATTCCCAATTCCCAATTCCCAATTCCCAATTCCCTACTCAATCTTCTTCAATGAAAAAGTTATTGTGAACTAATTCCCATCTAACCCTCGGATAATAAGCTGGATTAACCATCAATAGTTGCCGCCGCCGCCAAAGTACCCCACTCCGTAATAGCACTTGTACTTGGCTTTGAACAATACTTTCAGTTTCTCCCAAACTAAGAGCCAAACAGGGTAGACTTATCTGAGTATGTAGTAGAAGGGAGAACAACAGGTAGCGATCATCAGCAGTTAGCTTGGGGAAATCCGGTGGTGTTGCCGTTGTCTGCTTGATTTGGCCTAAAATTTCCTCTTCCATCGGATCTGTTTCCGGGTCAGAGGGGAGATATTGAAGGGAAGATAGCCATAATCGTGCAGCTACTGCGTCGATACCTAAAGCTAAATCCTCTAAACGGTCAAAATAGGATTGTGATTTTTGTTCATTTTTCGTTGATTCATCCTCAGTTAAATCAATGGCGATTTCTTCAATGATGGGTGTCAACCAAGCTTGGATTTCTTCACCACTCACGGTTGGCAACTGCTGTAGTTGCTCAAAATAGGCATCGATTTGGCAAACATAGCTCAAATACTGCCAAGTCCATTGATTGCAACCGATTAACCAAAAGCGAGATTGCTCCCTCATCACCAAGTCTCGCAGGTAGGTAATTCCATCCCAACCCTGAACACAGCGCAAGAAGTACCAGGATAAATCAGGAATCAGCACAATTTGGTGTTTTGTCTTTTGTTCCTGCTTCAATTGTTTCTCAAATGCTTGTTTTAATTGTGCTGTAATTGTTGATGGCTCTGTTAAGAGTAGCGGCTGTGGCAGGGGATTAATAACCTCCCATGCTTGAGAGAAGCAACTAACCAAGGTTTCTTCCAAAGTCTGGGCAATTCGCTCCACAGGCTTACCCAAAATGACTAAGCTGTTGGCAGTTTCATCCTCCTGCCAAGTAGAGAGAGCCTCCTGCAAGGCTGCCTGCACTGCTGATTGATGGGTAGGATGAGTCGGTAGACTCTCAATCCTGTTAATCAGCTTTGCTGTAGTTGACCGTGGTAAGTCTTTCATTGGGAGATGCAAGTGTTGTTGGTTGTTTGTTGTTTGTTATTTGTTGTTGGTTGTTTGTTATTTGTTGTTGGTTGTTGGTTGTTGGTTGTTGGTTGTTGGTTGTTGGTTGTTGGTTGTTGGTTGTTTGTTGTTTGTTGTTTGTTGTTGGTTATTGGTTATTTGTTGTTGGTTGTTGGTTGTTGGTTGTTGGTTGTTGGTTGTTGGTTGTTGGTTGTTGGTTGTTGGTTGTTGGTTGTTGGTTGTTTATTACTTATTACTCTTCAGAAACTAAAAATTACAAGGGATGGATGAATTCCTTGATATGACTATTTTCTAACTTTTTTTTAGGCAATGAAAACTCTTCTTCCTCCTGCCTCGGAGCCTCCTGCCTCCTGCCTTAAGAAAGCTTATTACTTATTACTTCACAAGGCGATAAGTGTTTCTGACCTTCGTAGCAGCTGTTGCGCCGCCAGTGGGGCTGTTCTGAATGAACTATATTCTATAGTTCAGGTGTCCAGACCGTTTGATTGCCTTGCCCCCAGAAACCGTCACATTTCGTAACACGAACATCCCCTAAAACTCTGGTTTGACAAGCTAAACGGCGATTAGCTGTGGGAGAATGGGGAGGAAGAGATCGCCTAGCTTTATCTTTCCAGTTAGGCTCGGACACTTCTCCTTCAACGATGACTGCACAGGTTCCACAAGTGCCGATGCCCCGACAGTTAATAATTTTTGCTTTGCCGTTATAAAGTTCGACTTCATGTTCTAATAAGACTTGGCGTAGATTACTACCCTGCTGGCAGACCAGAGTTTTTCCCTGAGCTGCTACTTTAATTATTGACATTTTATCTATTTTGTAGTATCGACAAGTTTAATTAACTACGAATAGCTTGAAGTTTACATTTCTTGGTATCCATGAACCATCTACCATCAAACCCCATTTGGATTTACGACACAACCCTGCGGGACGGTTCCCAGCGTGAAGGACTTTCCCTATCGATAGAAGACAAGTTGCGCATTGCTAGGCAACTCGACGAATTAGGGATTCCCTTTATTGAGGGGGGATGGCCAGGAGCTAATCCTAAAGATGTACAATTTTTCTGGCAGATCAAAGAAGAACCACTCAAGCAAGCCGAAGTCGTAGCGTTTTGTTCAACTCGGCGTCCTCATCAAGCGGCTGCCGAGGATAAAATGCTGCAAGCACTCCTCGCAGCGGGTACTCGCTGGGTGACGATCTTTGGTAAGTCCTGGGATCTCCACGTCACCGCAGGACTCAATACCAGCCTAGAAGAAAATCTAGCCATGATCCGAGACACGATTGAGTACCTTCGCAGCCAAAAGCGTCGGGTAATTTACGATGCGGAACATTGGTTTGATGGTTACAAAAGGAATCCCGAATATGCCCTCAAAACCCTAATTACAGCCAAGGAAGCTGGTGCAGAATGGCTAGTTCTCTGCGACACCAACGGTGGCACTCTGCCTCATGAGGTTAGTCAAATTGTACGGGATGTAATCCAAGCAACAGGAATAGAAAACAACCAATCCCCAATCCCCAATTCCCAATCCCCAATTCCCAATTCCCAATCCCCCATTCCCAATTCCCAACTCCCCATTCCCCAACTAGGTATCCACACCCACAACGACTCAGACACCGCCGTTGCCAATGCTCTTGCGGGAGTACATGAAGGAGTCCGCATGGTGCAGGGAACCATTAATGGTTACGGTGAACGTTGTGGCAATGCTAATCTTTGCTCCCTGATTCCTAACTTACAGCTGAAACTGGGTTACAGTTGTATCGAAGACGAACAGCTAGCAAAACTAGCTCAAATGAGTCGCTTGACTAGTGAAGTGGTCAATCTTGCTCCTGATGATCATGCTCCCTTTGTTGGTCGTTCTGCTTTTGCTCACAAAGGCGGCATCCATGTCTCAGCCGTGGCGCGTAATCCCCTGACTTACGAACACATCCAGCCAGAAAAGATAGGAAACCAACGGCGGATTGTGATTTCTGATCAATCTGGACTTAGCAATGTTTTAGCAAAGGCTCGCAGCTTTGGCCATGAACTCAACAAGCAAGACCCAGCCTGTCGCCAAATCTTGGAGAGATTGAAAGTTCTAGAAAGCGAAGGTTATCAATTTGAGGCAGCTGAAGCTAGTTTTGACTTATTGATGCGTGAAGCCTTAGCATATCGGCAAGAACCCTTTGAACTCAAAGGTTTTCAAGTCAACTGCGATATTCTGCAAGGAATCACGAGTCCTTGCAATAATGCACTAGCTACGATTAAGGTTGCTGTTAATGGGGAAGATATCCTGGAAGCTGCTGAAGGCAATGGACCAGTTGCGGCTCTAGATGCGGCATTGCGTAAAGCACTGGTAAAATTCTATCCAGAGATTGCCACTTTTCACCTGACGGACTATAAGGTGCGGATTCTCAATAGTGCTTCTGGAACCTCAGCCAAAACCCGGGTGTTAGTGGAATCGAGCAATAGTGAGCAGCGGTGGACGACAGTTGGTGTTTCGACCAATATTTTAGAAGCCTCCTATCAGGCTGTGGTGGAAGGTATTGAATATGGTTTACTGTTGCAGTCTCCAACTAAGACAGCGTTAACGTTTCTCTCCTAGAGCGTCGGTCAAGTGTTACCATGCAACTTGAGTCTCAATTCTCAATTCTCAATCATGTTTGGACTTATCGTTAGGGATACAAAGTTTATTAATTGCGATCGCGAACAGCCTCACCTCGAACATACTGCACTTGACTCGTATCAATTCCTGGCAATTCAGGTAAGGGTTCAAACTCTTGAGCTTGTACTAGGTTAGGATTAAGGAAGGCACTACCAGA
>JAAHGR010000165.1 GCA_010672425.1 Symploca sp. SIO2E6 | reverse complement strand
TCTACTAAGTCTGGGTAACGGTTTTGTGGATTGCCCGGGACTTGTAGTTCACAATCGTGAGTTTTGACTAACCTACGTTTAATCAACTGGACTAATTCATCTCTTAGCCAGGTTGTCATCCAACTATTGGGCTCGCTCTCTGGTGGCACTTTAACTAGCTCTCCATTAAGTAACTCATAGCGGTTATCTGTGCCATCATCATATTCGAGGTATTGTTCAAAAGTAAGTTTTACAGGTGTATAGGTCATTAGGTGTTAGGTGGGTGGAACTGGCATCCTGCCAGTAGTAGCTATTAACGCAGCAAAGCTTCCGGTGCAATTCCATGCACAGTAGCCAGATCTTGCAGTTTTTTAAATTGATTGTCTGGAAGATTAATTGTGATAGCAGCCATGACGACACTGTTCTGGATACCCTAGGTAGATTGTAGCACCTGTGCTTGTTCAGGAACAGTGGCAACGGTGCGTTACGGCGCAACAAGTTCTAACATCTGGTCAAAATTGGTAGCTGATTTTGCGCCTAACGCACCCTACGACTACAGCTGCTGTGGCGGGCAAATATACCTATACATACAGCGCTTTGCGCTGTAATGAAGTACACTTTTCTCAAAGTTAAAAGCGCAGCATCCTCTGGCTTCCCCCTTATTAAGGGGGACGGGAGGGGGATCTAAGGGGTATGCGAGGGGGATCAACAATGTACCGCATAGCAGAGCAAACTGCTGTATCTGTTCTGGTGTTAAAGCTGGGAATTTTGCCCACCCTACATTGGAGTGCGATCGCTTAGGATAATTACAATAAATAATAGCAAATGAAAGTGGGCTGGGGGGTTAGGTCAACAATTGTTGGACAATCATTCATCAGTAAAATAGTCAGAATCTATTCTTTTGACCTCGTAAGAAGCAACAGGATTTACGCCAACATTATGCTCAATCATAAATTGAGCTAGAGTTTCTCCATCAATCAAAACAATCTTGCTATCAATTAGGCGAATATACTCTTGCGCTTCTCTAGTAAATGTAGATGTTGTCATGAATACTCCTTTTCTTGCCCGAACTCCTTGTAAGGCTCCAACAAACTTCTGTATTTCTGGACGTCCCACAGGATACTCCCAAAGCTTAGCTTGAATATAAACAACATCTAAACCTAAGGGATCTTCTTTGATAATTCCATCAATCCCACCATCACCACTACCTCCTACTTGTCTCGCTGCATCTTGGCGTGTTCCCCCATAGCCCATCTTAACGAGTAAATCGATGACTAGCTTCTCAAAAAAGGCAGGAGAACAAGTTTTAATGATTTGCAGTAATTCAGAAACCAGATTTTGATTAACCCTTTTAATCGCTATTTCTAGGACTTCTTCTGGAGTTGATGCACTATTGGATTCTAACTCATTTGTGTCTTCTGATAACCGCCGCTTAGGATATTTGAATTCTACAAACTCAGGAAACTGGCTGAGAAAATTATCATCAACTTTTTTGAGGTTAGATTGTCTAACTTTAAGTCCTCTTTGGGAAATCCGAAAGTATCCTCTCCTAGTTGTCTGTAAAAGTCCCGCCTTTGTCAGATAAGTTCGTGCCCATCCTACCCGATTATCAAATGTTGACTGACGACCGCTTGGCAATAGCTCCTTGCGCTCTTGTTGGGACAAAGTAAACTTTTTTGCCAAGGCATCAATTGCTTCACGCAAAGAGTGTTCTTTTTCATCAGAGGCAAAGCAAAGTAAAGGCAGCATTATAGACTGATAATCGGGTATACTCACACTCTAAGTACCTATGCAAAATTAATTGGATATTCGCTTCTTGCCCTGCAAGGCTTACAGGCAGAATTATATACAAATAATTTTGCACGACTACTTATATAGCGGCAACGGTGCGTTACGGCGCAACAAATTCTAATATCTGGTTACAATTGGTAGCTGATTGTGCGCCTAACGCACCCTACAACTTACTTCCTCATACTAAATTTAGATATTTTTAGTCCGTTTTAACGGACTTGAGCTATTAGCCGGTCGTTTAAACGACCGGCGGGATAAGGGTTTCACCCAGGTTGATGCCCTTGGCAATTGGGATATGTCTGCCTATGTTGATGAGAAAAGAAGTATCTTGCCAAACTTTAAACTGCAACCTGAACTTTATCCTCAGACTGCACTTGATTGAGCAATTGTTGCAATTCTTCTCCTTCAATGACCTCAGTTTCTAAGATTTGCTGGGCAATCTTTTCGAGTAAGTCCCGATTCTGCTGGAGAATATCTAAGGCTTGCTGATGAGCAGTTTCGACAATATCCTTCACTTCCTCATCGATCGCTTTAGCAGTTTCATCACTCACCATCCGGCGGGGATTCATGGCCATACCATTACCGAGGAAGTCGTTCTGTTGCCCTTTCTCGTAAGCTAGAGGTCCTAACACCTTACTCATACCATAGGTGGTAACCATTTGTTCTGCTAAATCAGTGGCTCTTTGCAAGTCATTGGCAGCACCTGTGGTAATACTACCGAAGATAACTTCTTCAGCGGAACGTCCACCGAGCAATGTGGCGATTTGTCCTCGTAATTCTGCCTCATTGAGTAAGTATCTATCTTCTGTCGGTAGTTGCAAGGTGTAGCCGAGTGCTGCCATGCCACGGGGTACAATGGAAATCTTCGCCACATCACTTCCTCCCGGCATCACTGCACCAACTAGTGCATGACCTACTTCGTGGTAAGCAACAATCTTTTTCTCCTTATCATTGAGGACACGGCTTTTCTTTTCTAGTCCCGCCACGACTCGCTCAATGGCTTCAGCAAAGTCTGCCTGGGAGACGGTTTCCTGACGATTGCGTGCCGCCAATAATGCCGCTTCATTGACTAAGTTGGCCAAGTCAGCGCCAGCAAAGCCTGGAGTACGAGTAGCGATCGCTTTTAAGTCTACATCATTACCCAGCTTGACTTTCTGGGCATAGATCTCTAGGATCGCTAAGCGACCGGATAAATCGGGACGGTCTACTAATACCTGTCGGTCAAAACGTCCTGGTCGTAAGAGTGCTGGGTCTAAGCTTTCGGGACGGTTCGTCGCAGCTAACACGATTACTGTAGCATCCCCAGCGGCAAAACCATCCATCTCTGTGAGCAACTGGTTAAGGGTCTGTTCCCTCTCATCGTTACCGCCGACAAAACCCCCACTAGCGCGAGACTTGCCGATTGCATCCAACTCATCGATAAAGATAATACAAGGAGCTTTCTTTTTGGCCTGCTCAAACAGATCCCTTACCCTGGCTGCACCGGCACCGACAAATAGTTCCACAAACTCAGAACCAGAGATGCTGAAGAATGGTACACCGGCTTCTCCGGCTACAGCTTTCGCCAACAGGGTTTTACCGGTTCCCGGAGGACCGACTAGTAGTACCCCTTTAGGAATCCGCGCCCCAATTGTGGTATAACGTTGGGGGGATTTCAGGAAATCGACAATTTCCACTAACTCGGTTTTGGCTTCTTCCACCCCAGCTACATTAGCAAAGGTGATTTTCGTGGACTCGTCTTCCACATAGACTTTCGCCTTACTCTTGCTGATAGACAGAGCACCTTGGGGGCCACCACCCATCCCGCGACCGATGAAAAACTGCCAAATTCCAACAAAAATTAGTGGTGGTATCACCCAACCCAAGAGACTACTGAACCAGCTTTTTTTCGGTGGAGGAGCAGCGGCAAACTCAACTCCTTTATTCTCTAGCTTTTTGGGTAGTTCTAGATCAAAAATGGGAGTGGTAGTGAGTACCTGTCCCGGCTGGTTGTCCTCAGCTTTAAGCTGGTAGCGAATTTGCTCCTGTCCGACGTAGGCACGGCTAACTTGTCCGTCTTCCACCTGCTCAATAAACAGACTATAGGGAACCCTAGGAATTTTGGGAGTGAACAAATTCGGTAATAACAGATTTGCGAGGAGGAATAAACCCGCCAGCAAAAACAGAATATTGGCAATCTGGCGACTGCGAGGTGGTTGAGGTTTGTCTTTTATACTCATGGATCTCAAATTTGTTTGATTAATTAGCTATCAGCACCTCAGCTTTTTGACTGAATCCAGTAAGTGCTAACTTTTCTATGTTAACTTTAATGACAACTACTTGATTTTAATTTATATGTAGTATAAACCGTACTAAGAGATGGAAAAATACCGTAATTGTCATTTTCTTTTTGGACTGAAGTCCAACTACTGCTCATTACTCATTACTCATTACTTATTACTTCAAAAGGCAATTTAATCCTACCAAAATTTGCCGCTATCCCAATCATGAAAATTTTCTCATACCATATTCATCAATATCTCATGTAATCTTGCCAATTTACAGGCATCATATGGACATAACAAAGTACTGTCAGTGAAAATACTTAAGTACGAAATGGGAAAAATATCTGTACTCAATCTTTTGACCTCACAAAACCATGGGTGTAGCTTCCCAAAAATGCTTATAGTTTGTCTTGTGAGCAATTGTGATACGAATCACTGGTAAGGTTGATTGAACTCACCAATTATTGGCTAATACCCCACTGAAAAACCACAAATCACTCACCAAGCTACATGATAATTTTCACACTATTGGTAGGTATTAGATTGCCGCAATGTTCGGGAAAATAGGTAAAAATCCAAAAGGGTAACTATGCCCAATACTCATAGTTAAAGGAACACCATCTGAGAAATTGGTCATGACACTACTAGCAAAAATTGATTTATCATCAAATCTCAAATTTTTAGATTACTGGGATGTAGAACTCTCAGGCTGGGAGTGGGACAATAATTGCTCTTCAGAAGAGACCAACACACAACGATCCCTCGAGGATTGGCATCGGAGTCTCTCTTTTGATGAATGGAATGCACAATTATGGTTTGAGGAGTGGCATGGGAGTTTCTTCTTAGATGAGTGGGATGCGCAACTCTCCTTGAAAGATGGGATGAAGGATTTTTCCTTAGATGAGTGGGATGCGCAACTTTCCTTCTGTAAACTGTTGTTTGCTCATTCGGCCTAAATTTATTAGACTCAGGCAATATCTTATCCTCTTCCCTATTGCCTGTCACCTATTCCTTATTGCCTACTCCCTATTGATTACTAGCTTGACTGGGAGCCTTCACCATTGTCAAATTAAATAACTGAGGCAAAAACAACCCAGAATTAGTCTTGTATTCCTCAAACTCAGGATAACGAGATAGAGACTTATCTTTCTTGAACATATTGGGAATAAACAAGATTGTTGTAAAAAATCCTAAAATCAGGAAGGGTAGCCAATTCTGTACCAAGAGAGCAAAACCTAAATAAATGCAGATTTCTCCTAGGTAATTAGTATTACGACAACGAGCAAAAAAACCTTCGGTAATTAAGCCTGACTTATATTTGAGAGTGAAATATTTTTGGGCATCGCTGGTGTAATGTAAGAAAACACCCAGAATATTAATCGCAATAGCTACAGCGATTAGTACCGGCGGAGGCTCACTACCACTGCTGATGAGGATAAAAGGTGCTATCCAGTATAACTGGAGTTTAGACTATGACAAAATCACTCAGTCTTCCTTTGAGGCTGAGCTCTGAGTAAATTGATGCAAAATGCGCTTTAATTCTTCTTGTTTTTAGCTTTTTTGTTGGCACTTTTTCCTTTTTTGACCACAGGATAACGAGTGCGTTTGTTCCTTTTTTTCCCTTTTAACCATCCGGTCGATTTTCCACGGGGTTTGGGAACTTGTGCTGGAGTTCCAATCTCAACTAAAAGTCCTAACATTGATTGTGCAACTCTTCCAGGCGTTAGATTAGACTGAGATTTTTGCCAAGGAAGGCGAGATTCTTTTACAATATCTTTAGCCAACCATAGTTGCCAAGTCATCAATGGCATTAAATTGCTCCATCTTTCACACTTATGTGGTGTACTTAAAGCTGGTAATGTCCAATGTAATCTTTGTTTAATAAATCGATACCAATGGTCAACGGCAAAGCGCCTCAAATATTTTGACCATATTTTTTCTATTGATGGCATTTTCTTGCCAATAAAGATTAACCACAAAGGTTTTTGTAATGAACCTCTTTTATTTGAGTCAATGCGCTCAACTAAAATCAGGTTCATACATATAGATGGAGAGTTACGAAAGTGTAGTTGTGACCATTGTCGCAGTTTTATTTCTCCTAATGAGGGGTCTTGTACCTTAACCGTTTCACAAGCTGACCACCAAGTTGATTGCTCGTTAAGCTTAAATTTAGCTCCATGTTTTCTTGGTCTCCCTCGACCACTATATTCTCCCGGCTCTGCCCATAAGCAGCAGTTTGAGCGAATTCTGATTAGGCAATCTGCTTCAATATCTACTGGAGAGATTTACCCAAGAAGCATTACCATATTCGCTATCTAGTAAAGCGAGAACTGGTTTATTTCCTCTTTTTGTTACTTGCCTTAATTGCCAAACTGCTTTACTAATAGGTGTTTCAAAACTGGTAATTCTTTCATGTCTTAACGGCAATGCCCAACTACCTTTTTCTTCCGGTATCCAAGCGATAGTACTATAACCTTGTCCTATCGTCACTTTTCCGGAAGCTGATGGTTGATGATGATAGCCACGATCTTGGAGAGTCGGAGAATGCGGTCTTGGACTAGAAGTATGATCTATTCCTACTGTCATATATTCAGCTTCATCGCCTGGTATTTGTTCAAGATATAGCTCCATTAATTTGTTGGGATTTGGGCAACAATCCTGGAGACATTCATAAACTGAAGACCATTGGCGTCTAAACAAAGGAGAAAGAGAGAAATCAGCTAAAGAATGGGCATTTCTTGTTGTTAAAATTGCATCCAATAAGTCAAAAGTGGCATCCTTGGCAAACCCTAGACAATGGTAAGTACTAATTCTAAATTTTTGGAGTTGATTTATGCTAGTATCCATCTGAGGGAGTTACTTTAATTTTTCGATTTTTGAAATTTTCTCCCTTTTTACTCTTCGATTTGTATGAATATTTGTAACGGATAAGACTTTCTTCGAGTGACTCACTCCAGCCTCGTACAACTGGGAAAGATTGGATGGCGCAGCGGAGGTTTTGTTGCGCTCCCCCACGGTGTCTCGCCACTTTGTACGTACTCTTGCTGGGGAGTGCTTCAACCCGCCCAATAAGCGCGAAGCGTTTCCCAGTGGCGCGTCAAATGCAGGATTCGTGATCAGCTTCGCTGGTGCTGAAAGCAATCGCACGCACTCTTGGGACACCATCGTTAGATTAATTGATTTTTTATCTTACGGACTGTCAGACTTTGGAGTTTCGCATCGGGAACTAAACTCCAGCAGGTGAGGCAGATGCCAAAAATAGCCTGATCGGGTGGTATTTGTAAAGAAATATAAAGATTTTGGCAACCTAGTCAGCGATTGACATTGATCTCAACCTTAAGCAGGAAGGGGATTTCAGCAGATTTTAGTTACTCAAAATCGCTAACTCGAAAAAGTCAGGAATTGCTTGTTGAAAACATCTTATGTATAGAGGGCCGAAGACAGAACATCCAATTTTGTCCAAAGTCCAATGATGAAAAGATGAGGCAGATATGGAGATGAAAAAATTAGACAATCAATGTATACGCATAGCCAAAGAGCAACTGTCTAGAGAAGGTTATGCAGATATGGGAAAAATCATATCTCCGGATATGGTGCTTCAATTCAAAGAGCGAGCAATAAAATTAGTTGAGGACTATGGGAAGGATAGGAATTTTAAAATGAAAGATACCGATAACACTTTACGTAAGTTGAGAAATGTTCCATGTGAAATCATTAAATCCAACCATAAAGAACTTGTTGACTTCTATAGCTCAGAATTCCTGATACAGGCCATGACAAAAGTTTGTGATGATGTGGTCGAAATTCCTGCTTATGAACATGAACAAATACAAATTGTTTCTCAATCTGAAGCAAGGGATACTCATGGTTGGCATTGGGGAGACTATTCTTACATTCTTATTCTTATGTTAGAAAGCCCTCCAAAAGAATATGGAGGATTACTGCAATGTGTTCCCCATACATCATGGAACAAAGAAAGATCTCGTATTATTGAGTATTTAATTGAAAATAAGATATCAACATACTACAACACAGCTGGAGCAGCATACTTATTGAAAGCTGACACTACGCTCCACCGCACAACGCCATTAGAAATATCAGGAAAACGGCGTACTATTATTAGGCTAGGATTCTCAGGCACAAATAATAGGAGAAAAAAGATTGATCATGGTACCTTAGATACCTTTTTTGGAGAAGAACTAATTGAGATGAAGGGCTAATATATTTCATAATTTAAGCCGTATATGAAATAACGTGCAAGATCTCAATGTCCCACGGACGCAATCGCATCCGCAATGGATCGAAAAAACACATTTTGCTTGAAAATCCAAAATCATTGCTGGGTAAGGGTTTCAAAATGTGTTAGTTAAGAGCTCCTCAGGAGCGCTTTGCGCCTCCAATTGAATGGGAGAAACAATTCTAGTTTCTCAAGAGAAATAAAAAGGTTGTTGTGAATTAAGAACCATATATGGCCAGGTTCCTTGTTATGCAAGGATTTTAGCCTTCACGAAGTTGCAAAAGCTTAAAAGCTAAGCTCTGCGATGGTTTTGGCGGATCAGTCAAAATGACAGACTGTTTTTCCGGGTTCTCTCTGGAAGCTATGCTGTACAGGCTATACAGGCGGTTATAAAAATCGTGGGAGAAATCCGGGTTTATGCGTTTCTGTCTTAAATCGGTAAGCAATAGGAGATTATAGTATGGATTTAATAGAAAATAGCGATTACTTCCTTGATAAGGATGTAGTAAAAAAATACGATTCTAATGTGATATCAACTATCCCGTTTTATTCTGAGTGTATTGAATTTATTGCGAAAGTAGTAGAGAACTTTCAAGGAGGAAAAAAAATAGATTTGCTTGAACTGGGGATAGGAACTGGAAATCTTACCTGCGCCTTATTGGATTGTATTGAGAAACTGGGAAATTTATATTGTTTGGATATGAGCGAGTCAATGCTTTCTCTGGCTAAGGAGAAGATATTAAAATCAGGATTAGCAGCGGACAGGGTCACTTTAATTAAAAAATTATTTTTAGATGATTGGGAAATGGATGTGAAAAGTAAGCCATCGATAATTTCATCAATGATGTGCTTTTCTCATCTGATAAACGATAGCGATGCTAAGAAGGTATTCGATAAGTGCTATCAAATTCTTGACTCTGGAGGGCTTTTTATTATTTCCGAAAAGTGCGCCTCATCTAATGGTATGAGCAGATGTAGCTATGAGAGAATGATCGCAAATAGGGCAATCCTGCTTGAGCGAGGAGGTTTTATGTCTTCAAAACAGATTGAGGCTTGGAAATATCACGTACTTGTAGAAGATAAAATTAGATCTTTAAAAGAGTGGGCTGCCTTATTAAAAAATGTTGGATTTGTAATTACTAAATCTTCTGGTATAAAATTACCAAATACTAATTTTAATGAGAGAGATTTTGTTTTACTCAAGACAATAGAGGATGTATCTTCATCGACGGAACAAGCCCTTGGCATGGGGATGATTTTTTGTATAAAAACTTAGCCGGGTAGATTGTGTTAACAAAGGGTAATGCACCATTAGACATCTCCAAAAATTTGTAAGCTAATTACAAAGAGAGTTTTAGCTAACTTACTCTTGGTGTCTATTTGTCTGGTGAAATACACAACTTTCAACTCTACATTATTGGACTGTTGAATAGACTTGAACTTGCCTTCTTTGTGTGATTATATGAATCGACGAACTTGTTGTAACAAGTCATCAAGAGGAAGGGAATAAAAGGAATGGCTTAACCAGATTTTTAAACCTGATTCTATTGGTCTGATACATGGTCCGATATCAAAAAACTTTATCCCATCAAGTAACTGCTTTGTTATGTCTTGACTTTGGGCTTTTGCAGATCTGGCTTTGTTTAATTCCTATAAAACCTAACTATGTCTACTGAAGTAGAGTTTCCCAAAGAACAGTTAACAGCAAAAAAAGTCAATCTCGCGATCGCAGCTTTATTTATTGCTGTATTTGCTATGTCTTGGACACCGATACTAATGAGATGGAGTGTCAGGGAAGTGAGTCCTGTGGTTACCATCTTTTGGCGCGAAGCCATTGCTTTTATTCCTTTAGGATTGTGGATTAACTTTAAAAGACTGTATGCCCAAGATTCTAGTGAGCATCAGCCCCATAATCTCAGTAAATCAACAAAAATTTTACTAGTTGCAGCCTCTACTGTGGTCAGCTGCTGTGCCTTACTATACACTGTAGCCATTACTCAAACCAGTGTTGCTAACTTCGCAGCTATTCGTAGTCTTGTACCTTTGTTTACTACTATCCTGGCTTGGTTGCTATTTCGTCAGAGTTTTGGTCGTAAATTTCTGATTGGCATGTTTTTATCAATTGGAGGAGCAATTACCATCGGCTTAGAAGATTCACAAATATCTTTTCATAACCTCCAAGGTGATATCATCAGTTTTATTTCTGCTATGTTGTATGCTGCCTATTTGCTAATCGTAGAGAAGCTCAGAACTCAAGTTGATACAACTACTATCTTACTATGGCGTGTCATTGTCGGCATGGTATTGCTGTTACCAGTTATTTTAATTACTAGAGATCCAATTTTTCCATCCTCTCTCAATGGGTGGTTATCCGTTTCCACTTTAGCTATTCTCGGCCAATTGATTGGTCAAGGTTCAGTAGCCTATAGCCTAAGTAAACTGTCTTCAGGATTGGTTGCGGTAACACTTTTGCTAGTTCCTGCTATTTCCGCAATTATCGCTTGGTTCATCTTTGCTGAAAACTTAAGTTTACTCAACTGGTTGTCCTTTTTATTGATGTTATTAAGTATATACTTGGCTGTATCCAGTAAAGTTGACGCAAGAATGGATTAAGCAACCAGTCCCTATCCCTTAGTCGCATCTTTCTTAACAAATGAAAGTCAGATTAGGTAAGGGATGCAGGGATTTTGTTAGTCTAAACTCCAGAGTATAAGCCAAGAGTAAAAAAGCCAATGATACCTGTTAAAGTAGGGATTTCTTCTTCCCACTGTTTATCCGGGTAAATACGGTCTTTCAGTAACCAGAGAAAGCCATAAGTACCGTGGAGTGCCAGATACACTAACGGACCAATGGTGAAATTGTGGTAGATAATCATTAAACCCAGAATCAAGGGAAAGCAAAGTCCCTTGTGTAAATTGACCATGTGTTTGATTTTCATGATGTTGATGGTAGATAGTTGATATTGGGGAATTGGGAATGGGGAATTGGGAATAGGTAACTTCGGAATGGGAAATATAGCAGCCGCCAGGGTCATTAGGACATCAGATTAACATCGTTTATTATTTCGAGCTAAACTTAGTGTCCTAACCGTTGTGGCGGTTGCTATATCTTGGCTATGATGATTGGCTAACTAATTGAGCCATACGCTTTAAGATCCTCAATACTGTACATAAACCATTTTGGCTATAAAGTGAGAATCGCTCCGATTCGGCATAATATTTGGGCGATGCGTCTGGCATCAGTTTCAAAAAGACAAAATCAAGTCCATTAGTCACAAATCCCAAAGTCGGTTTTTCGGCATGGGGATTGCTTAACATATAAGCCAAGGCTTGGGGTATACCCTCTTCTAAGGAATATTTGGCTCCTTTGGTTTCAATAATTAAGATCCAAAACTGGGGTGTAAAAACTAGTAGGTCAAGTCTTCCGGTGACAATGATACCATTTTCTTCCGATTCAAGCTTCACCTCTTGCTCCGCAGTTAGGTAAAAAGGTGGGCGATAAAACCCAGCCATATTTAATAGAGGTGCAAGGACGACTAACTTAACCACAGCTTCTACTAGGGGATACCTGGACAAGTGACGAAAGTTAGCCTTTACCCCTTCTAAAGTCTGTTTTTCTAAATCCGTAAGTTCCGGTAAATCATCTTGCCATTCTCGGAAATATTGTAGATCATCACTAAACTCCAAGCCAAATTCTTCAACTAAGTCATTTAAGGAAATGCTTTGTGCTCTAAGGGTTTTAACCATAAATTTACCTTTTCCCTAAAGTTTATTCTTCAGGAAGCATCTTGAGGAAAGACAACATTTTCATAAAGGACAGAAATGGGACAGGAGAAATTGACGCTAGTAAATTCTACTACTGGTTCGGTATCTATCGGAGTAGTTTCATCGATTGAGTAAGGAATCAGTTCCCATTTGCCCCTATCATTGAGTCGGTAGCACTCGACACTAATTCTATCAGGATCTATGAGGACATATTCAGTCAGGGTATCAATGCGGCGGTAATGTCTGAATTTAAGTCCTCTGTCTACTGCTTCTGTACTGGGGGAAAGAACTTCCACAATGAGACAGGGATGGTGAATAACTTTGCGGGCTTGCAGATCACGCTCGTCGCAGCTTACCATAACATCGGGATAGTGAAAGGGGCCTTTTTCCGATACACCTAACTTACTATCTGCTATTTGTACTTTACAACCTTTGCCCCTT
>JAAHGR010000164.1 GCA_010672425.1 Symploca sp. SIO2E6 | reverse complement strand
TAGCGCTAGCCTGGAGTATGCACCAAGCAAGACATTTCCGTTTGCTGCGATTTATTGTATTAACAGAAAAATTTGTTTTACGCCTATGTTTAATGAACCGGATGAGTCTGGGGTGATAAAGGCTATTTCAGTCGAAATTGATCTTGAGTCAGCAATTCTAGATGCTTATATGTTACCCAGTGGTGAGAAGCGTTTGGGTATTGAAAACACTGGGGTAGCTTTGGGGTATTCTAAGCACTTCTTTTTCAAGCGAACAAAACGCCAGTCTAAAACGCTGAAAGACTTACAGGATATGGGTTTTTCCGGCGAACAAATTTGGGTAAAGATTATTGGACAAGGAGAAGATAAGAGAGTGTCTAGCTCAGCCAAAACAGTTAGCCTGCGAGACTTTGTGAAGCTTGTTACTTTTGAGGCTATCAAAAAACGTAACAAGAAAGCTGTTGTTCTTTTAGCTGCTTTTGCTGAGGTCGGGTTAGAGCGAACTATAGAAGATGCCTTTGCTGGGCGCTCTATAGAATTTATACGAGAGAAGATAGTCCATTACAGTAAGTGGACTCATGAGGAACTAGAGAAGGTACTTGCCTACAACCGAAGTGAGCTTAGAGAGTTGTATCCCTGGGGTTACCCTCCTTCACTCAATTAGTCCATCCAGTAACCCTTATTCCCCCTAAAGCAATTCTAATTTATATAATTCTTGAGATAGGTATTCTTACTTATTCTTTAAATTTGATTTTTAAAAAAGTTTTTGTGAAAAAATAAGTATTATAAATATTTATTTTAGAATAATTTTTATAATACTCTATGTTTCTATAATACTTCTTATTAAAATAATCTTTTATAAAAACCAGCTTCTGGGAAATAAGTAAAAATACCTAGCCCCTATTAAATAGTAAAATTGCTTTAGGGGGAAAGCTACATTTTTGACGATCGCAGGCTATATATCCTAAAATAAACGGATTGAGGGGCGGGAATTGTCTAAGCTCCCGCCCCTCATAACTAAAAAAACAAAAAACAAATTACCTACATAATAGCATGGATTTTTTAGGGTCTGCAAGTGTGCTGGACATAATCGAGCTACAGGTCGAATACATGATCGACCTTAGGGTGTGGACACCGAAACAGCTATTATCAGCACAAGCGTTTTGCAACAAGTTAATCTGGGCAATCACAAGCAATTATGACTGCCTAATCAGGAAGAGACGGCGCGGGTTTAATCCTGAGAACAGGCAGGAATATAAAGGCTTTCATGTGATTAACAGGAAGAATCTATTGAAATTATTGAAGCTATCGCGAGAAGGACTCCTCGACTGGCAAATTCCCATCAAAGGGTTTGTCGAATATTGTAAGCGCTGGTGGCCAGGAGCCAGTGAGCACAAAAAGACTTACAGAGTTATCCGTGACCGGCTACAGAATTTTGATATCTATGAGGTAGACAAGAGCCAGCAGGAATGGCATGTAGGTAATGGGCATGGCTATACCAGGGACATACCAATCCTCAAAGGTATTGACTTTTATAAGTTACTATTATTCTACGAAGCAATAGAAATAATGCTCAGAAAAAAATGTGTTGTTGAGGAAGACCCGTTTCTTGAATTCTTCGATATGATGCCTGATCACCGGGGGTATTGTGCAGTGATGATTTTTGAAGCAGTATTCAAGAAGTTACTATTTCATCGCACTAGAGATGAAATTCGGGGGAGAATGGAAACAGAAACCACTCTGAGGGAAGTTGTAGAGGAAGATGCAGAAGAAGAGATACCAGTTCCGCCGCTAGAGAGAGTCAATAGTGCGATGCGAATGGAGGCATGGAATTCACTAACCATAGAAGAGAAGCTGAGGGATCAAACCTTCTGGAGTCAATGTGTTCTGGCTAAACTTCGTAGGAAAGCACAGGGGTTGGTTCGACAATTGAAATTAGACTTGAACATCTTACACTAACACGCGAACAACATCTCCCTTCTTTCCTATCCCTTGCAGTATTGAGATCTGCACAGCTTTCAGCCGCTCGATTTGAACTGCTTGGGAATTAAACCAAAATAATAAGACTGAAATGCAAACCCCAGTCAGCATTTCAGTCTATATTGTTCCTGATGATAGCAACGCCAAGAGTGGGAGCCCCCATTAATACCGTTCCCAGTAAGGTTGAAAACCTCGCCGTTTCAGTATGTCCACTTCCAGTAGCTGGATTCGTCTTTCTAGCTCAGAGTTAGGCTCCCCCGCCACTTCTTCTTGTTCCGAAGAGAGTTCCCTAAACTCTTTGAGAGCTTGGAAGCGAAAATCTTGAGCCACACTCAGTTCCGCTAAGTTGCGGCGGGCGTCAAGATAGCCAGGACTAATTTCCAAAACCCTCTCATAGAGTTTACGGGCGGAAATATATAGCTCCTGCGTGAAGCGCACCCCTCCCAGCGCCATCAGGGCACCGATGTTATCAGGGTCTCTTGCCAAAATCTCTTGGTAAGCTTGGTTTGCCAGATCCAAATCGTTCAAGGAGAAAGCTAACTCTCCCTGCACAAAGTAAGCACTTAGGTTTTCGGGATTGCGGGCAATCAATTCCTCTACCTCAGCTTTTGCCAACTCAGGATCTCGTTCAGCAATTATCTGCAACCTGCGCAGTTGTACCGGAGTATTATCTGGATCTACTTCCAGCAGAGCGAGGTATAGCTCCTCCCGTTCTGGGGACGGGGGTAGAGCGCCCACCAGACTAAACAATTCCGGTGGTAAATCAGTTGAAGGTTGGGTAATAAGCCATTCGTCGAGCACCGCCTCTGCTGAGGAGGCTGAAATACGCTTGGTTTGGTAGGCAAGACTAGTACGCCCCAATTTGATCACCAAATCATTGGGATTGCGCTGGAGCAGATCGTCATAGATGGCGATCGCCTCGTCCGGACGACCTTGGGCGATACGGATTCCGGCTAATCCCCGCAGGGCGCTATTGAGCAGCTCTTTGTTGGGGCTCTGCTGAATAATCGCCTCATAACGATCCGCACTGGCTACTAGATTTCCTTCACGACGGTCTATCTCTGCTAGCAATAACTCCGGTGTCAGGTCATTAGCGCCCGCAGGAGTGGAACTGTAAGCCGCGATCGCCTGCCTTGCTTCCTCTAGCTGGTTACGCTGGATTAACATCTGAGCGAGACGGAAATTCAAAAACGGCACGTCCACGCCATTGGCAAGTAAACTTTGGTAAACCGGCAACAGTTCCGGGTCAGGTGGATCTAGAGGCACCAAAGCTTGACCTAGCGCTCGCTGCTCGGCAAGCGTACTAGGCAAAGGTTGAATTACCGAGAGCAGACGCTGCCGTAGTTCGGCTCGGTTGATGAAACCCAGTTGATTTTCTATGGCTAGCTGCTTCACCAACAGGCTACGGTTATCTGGCTGCTGCTGAGTAAGCTGCCGATAAATCTCCAGTGCTGCTGCCCGCTCAAAAGGTAACTCACTCAGGACATCAGCTACTTCCCTTTGTAAAGCAAAAGAGGGATTTTCAGTAGATGCGAGTACCTGACGGTACAGAGTCGCAGCTTCCTGATAAAGGTCAGTGCGGCGTTCGCGACGACCAATGGAGGAGAGGGCTCGTGCCAAAGCCAGAGAGGCATCCTCTCGACCCCTCAAAGGCTCTAGTACTTCCAATGCCCTTGTTAACTGTCCATTGGCTTGATAAGCTTGGGCGAGGTCTGACCGCAGTTGGATCTCCGTTCCATCCAGTTTCTGAGATTGGCTTAGCTGATCTTCTAGAATCACTATCGCACCTTCTGGATTGCCAGTTTCTCTGAGCGCCACTGCGTAAGCCCCTAAGGCATTGTTGGGAACCGATGAACCTGTGGCTTGATAACGCTCAAAGAGTTCCAACCCCGTTTGGTAATCCCCACTAAAGGTATAAATTTGGGCGGCTCCCAGAATCATCTCTGGGCTCGGATTGCTTTGGAGGACAATTTCGTAATCTGCTAATGACTCAGTAAAACGCCCTTGGTAACCCAGCAGCAAAGCACGTTGAGCACGAGCTTCTAAATCATTAGGGGTCAGGTTTAACAAGGTGGTGAGTGCCTCAATCCCACGAGACTGCCACTCAGAACGATAAACGCCCATTTCGCCCACGGCTTTGAGGGCGATTTGGTTGTTGGGGTCGGAGTCCAACACCTTCTTATAGGCAGCCCAAGCATCAGCATTGCGTCCCACTCGCTGATAAGCGATTGCCAGACCTAACCTAGCTTCATTTGATTGGGGAGAGCGCAGCAGAGCCTGTTCAAAAGCCGCGATCGCATCATCCACCCATCCTTTATTTAGGAGCTCGTAACCTTGCTGTACTGCTGCCGGAGCTTGCGCAACCGCCGCTGATACTACAAAATCAACCGGGGCGACAGTTAGTCCCCCGGCTAACCCCAACATCATGAGACAGAGCCACCAACCAGGATACGCCATCCGGTGCTGTTTAGGCGGGGAAGATAAAACTGGAATTTCCACTGCACTGTGTAGTTCGTCCATACCTAAAAACTGAAAGTAGTAACGGGTGAAAGTTTATACATGAGACGCCTATCAAGGGAAAATCTGCCAATCTGTTCTCACCCGAAATCCCAAAATCACATTTCTAAATTCATCCCGTGCTTGTAGAGTAACCCCAGCCCGGAAATTGGGTGAAATGCGGGCATCATAGAACAATTCCCACACATCAGGTACTTTTTCCCCACGTATGCGACGCACATCTTCGTTAGATAAACTGCGACCATAGCCAAACCCCAAGCGGTCATCTTCGATAAACAAATCCAAGAGGTTGAGTCCCAGGCTATAGGTATCCGCCCCCCGATCCACTTCACGATTTTCGTGCCTGCCATAGCGGGCAAACAGTCCCAGGTTGATTTCTGGAATAAAATACTCTCCATTGATACCAAAGGCATCCTCGCGATCGCCGTTCTCGGTGCCACGTTCAAAAAACGGATCTTGATTAATGGGAAATCCCACAATGCCGTCCCGTCCCGTATCTTCATTACTAGAGTAGGTAGCACGAATAATTCCATTACCAGCCCTTATCCCAATTTCCCCAGCAAAGGCATCGAAAGCAAAATCTCCAAGACCCCGATCTGAGGAAAAGGCGGCACCTTTGGCCTCAATATTGTCAGTGATGTTCCAGTTTAACAACACTCCTATACGAGAACCAACTCCCGCAGTTGCTAGAGCCTGATTAGTCTGAAACACATTGTTAAAGAAATGGGTGGTATTATCCTTAGCAAAGCTATTGCGGTCAAAATAAGAAGTCAGATCCATCAGACCAACCACCAAGCGGAGATTAGGATATTCAGGGAGATTTCCGGTAAAATACAGCTCACTCAGATTTAATCCCGAATCCTCCGTGCCCGCAAAGTCACTTCCCGTTGCCAAATCCACAATCGCACCAAACGCCGCATTGGGAGAAACTGGGTAAAATCCTCGCAACCGCAACCGCGCCGATGAATCAATCTGATTGAGGAATACTCCTTGTACATCAAGGGAGGGAGACAAGGGGTCAGGTAAGGCTGAATTCTGGGGAATTGGGTCGGGTTCTGGTTCCTCTTCTCCCACCGATTGGGCCACAGCGGGTTGAATCCCAGTGAGTGCCTCTGCTCCTGTTGTCGCTAAAGCACTCTTTGGTTCCGCTGCGCTAACGCTATCAGCTTGCGGAGAGGAAAAAGGTGCATTACCCTCAACAGAGTTCAGCGTCGGTGCAACAGTGGGTGGTACTGGCGTAGGAGCCGCTAAGAGTGCCAATGTAGGTGCGTCAATAGCTGGTAATTGAGCCTGTAAATCACTCTGCTCTTCATGTTGGACTATTGCTGATGAGGCAGATAATGGATAAACACCGAAGCCAGTGTTATTAACTGCCGCCACTGTTTTTGGCTGCGGTTGAACAAGGCCCTGGTTAGATAGGGTTAATTCAGTCGCTTGAGTGAATTGGGTTCTTTGAACCTGATTGGGAGAATTAACACTACTTAGCTGAGCAAGAGATGGGTGAGTTGGAACTATAACTGCCTCTTGAGGCTGATTATCTTTAATATCTTGTTGAGCTTCCGTGGGGAAATTCTCCTCACTTGCCGGGTAACTGCTATGGCTACCTTCTTCTTCTTCTACGGTTTGATCCAGAAAACTGGCAGATTGCTCTGAAAACTCAGCTTGGGCTGGTTGGGTTCCCAAGATGGCTGCTACTGAAAAGAGCGATAGGGCTCCCGTTGAAATCGAGCTAATAGATAGGAAGTAACTCAGCTTTGGATACTGCCATAAGGCAAGGTTTTTTTGTTTATCTGTATTACTAGACTTTTGAATTATGCTTTTCATCCTTCACTACAGTCACCGATAGGCGTACTTGAGTAGCTTTCGCTGTCTATTATTCCTTTTCCAAAGTCTGAAAAGATTCCTCCGGAAATTTAGATGAATTTTTGCTACAAATGAAATCCCTTGTGACTTCTTCTTGGTTTGGGTTTTGCTATTTCAACTATTCCCAAATAGTAACTGCTGCTAATTATGAGAGTGCGAACAGCTTTAGTTTTAGCCTTGGCCACTGTTCCTCCTCGCAAGCCTCATTTTTTCCTGCCTGGACTCCTCTCGGATCCTTGCGATAATTTTGTGCGCCTCCTCTCGAATTTCAGGTGGGCAAGGGGCAGATTCCACTTGAAAGTCAGCAGCTGTTCTTACAGGCAACCTCGGCCCAATTGGCTCGACAGGTTGCCGAGAAATCTGAAACAGAAACACTCCCTTTGGGTTTTTGATGGTTGCACCAGTATCGATACAGTGCTGTGCTGCCCCCAAGGCTTGGGAAAGGTGATGAGACGCGATCGCTTCAAAGACCTTTGCACACACCTCAACCCCAGCCAAGTCAAGCTTTTGTTTCAAATTCGCGGGCAAGTCAGATGAAATTTTTTCACCCCTTAACTCCGACACTGGCAGCTTTTCCCCGTTGTCAATAGTCGCTTCTTCTTGAGAAATTCCCCCGTTCCCCTTTGGCGAAATTTTTTCACCCCTTAAATCCGGCGCGGAAAATTGATCTCCTGAAAAAGTCACCCCCATATACTCAAGAATTTCTTTCTTCCTCTCGAATGAAACTTCTTCAACAAGTTCCTTACTGTCCTCGATTACTTCTTCTTTGGGAAAAATTTCGGAGGCCTTCCTTAGGTTTGGTTTTGGAATTGGATTAGGAGATGTATTAAGAAAGTAGTCTGGTTTTTGACTGCCCGCAGTCTGGTTTTCTGCCTGCCCGCAGTCTGGTATTGGACTGCCCGCAGTCTGATTTTCCCCAATAAAAATTTTTTGGATTTTTTGGGGAACCAGGCGATAAGACCAGGCGCTGTCAGTAGGCCACCGCTTTGCTAGTTTTCTTTCAATTACTCCAGCTTCAAGGAGCTTTTTGAGGTGAGTGTGAATGGTATCCCGACAATAGCCAAGTTCCTTTGAGAGAGAAGAGAGTGTCAGCCACGCCCACTCATCCTGTCCTTGCGATCGCTTGGTATGTGCCCAGCCATCAAGCCAGCTAACAATCGCAGCTTGGCACTTGTTTCCGAATAGTTCTAAATATTCCTGCAAGATATTGATTGGGTGTTGTACTTCTCCTAGTACGCTTGAGTAAAAGGTCATCTCTTCCCCCCAAGCACCTTGCAACTTTCTGTGTTCTGAGTCATAATTGAGATCCTTTGTGATGCCCCGATTTGTTCAAAAACGGGGCTGGTTTTTTTTATTGGCAAACTGTCCGGAACTGCAAAGAGTACCGAAAGCAGGAAACTTTTGGAATACCGTGGTGATTCCCATAGTCGAGAAGCTGGACTTGCTTGCCCCACCAGGCTTGAAACCTGGACGTGCTCTTGCCGTTCCAGTACTCTGGCATCTTAGGCTGCTGGTTACACCACTGGATAAGCAGTTCAGTGTCTGCGATCGCATCTAACTTGCGATAAGCTATGATTGGAGTCTGAGCTCGTACCATATAATGATCTCAGCGAAAATACGTACTGCTCACCTAGAAGCGGGAATTTCTAGGTGAACCTTTCATCATTAAAGCATACTTCTAACACCATTCAAGTGTGCTTTATTAAAAAAAATAAGAATCTGAGTTGGAGAGAAAGCATGGACTGGGGCAAAGCGTTTGATAAGACCCTCAGAGAATACAAGATAAGCGCAAGGTGGCTATCTGAGCAGATCTCACAAAGAGGTAAGAGCTTTTCTCAACAATCAATCTCCACTTTTAGGAACAGTAAAGGCCCGGTTACTACTGACAGTCTGAGCCTATTGCTAGGAGAGCTTCCTATCGACGCGGTGCTGTATTTTTTTTCTCTAGTAATTGGGGAAAGTTTTTCTACTCAGGCTCCAGAAGTAGAAGAGCTGGCCATGTTATTACCTAAGGAGAGAAAGAGGAAGCTGGCGATCGCGCTAGTTAATGCGGTTGCAAGAGAACCCGATCCGGCGAAAACCTAGGGTTCGTGTCACCAGACGCAACCTAGTACGATGTGACAAAAGTCAACCCCTTTTTTGGGCTTGATTAATAAGTAATACAAATAATAACTTTACCTAGTTCGTCTCCTTTTAGGCAAAGTATGCTAGAGATATCTACCCCAGCATGAGGACTTGACCCATGCTACAAATCACTGCCCAACTTCCATTTTCGGCAAAGTTCTGTTCTACTCAGACTCCCCCACCGAAAAAATCATCCAATAGAGTTCGAGAATATTTGCGAGTTGACGAAGTACTAGCCATGATCCAAGCAGCAAAAAAAGTAGGTCGTCATGGTGTGAGAGATTCTGCAATTATTCTACTGATGTTTCGTCACGGATTAAGAACTGCTGAATTAGTAGCCCTGAAATGGTTGCAGATAGATTTAGTCGGAGGCTACATAGAAGTCAGAAGAGCCAAGCATGGTCATGATAGCATTCATCCCCTACGTTCTCCCGAACTCAGAGCCTTGCGCTTTCTTCAAAGAGATTATCCTGATACCCAATATGTTTTCGTTTCTGAACGCAAGGCTCCTCTATCAACTCGTTCAATCCGCCACATTGTAGCCAGAGCTGGAGAAAAAGCCGGGATTGAGTTCAAGGTTCATCCTCATCAACTGCGCCACGCTTGTGGTTACTATTTAGCAGCTATGGGGCATGATACTAGGGCAATTCAAGATTATTTAGGGCACAAGAATATTCACCACACAGTTCGCTATACGCAGATGTCACCCCAAAGGTTTGAAAGTTTCTTCACTGATTAAGCGACATAGGGTTGTGTTAGCCAAGCAATTCTATAGTTCATATCCAACTTGAACGTGCCATAAGGATTGACATGACTAAACAGTAAAGGTGTAATCGCCCGTAAGTCAGTGACACTCAACTTTTTGTCCCAATGTTTTTGAGCTAAGACACTCTGAATCATCAAAGTATTTACATATACTAAACATATTTGCAACAAGTGCAAAGATAACACCGATAACTCTTGATTTTCTAAGCGATTTGAAGCAAACTCTCCACCTTTACCGTAGAAGATGAAATCGTTAACCCCATTCCATCGTTCTACAACATTTAAGCCTTCATTAACTTCCCGTCGTACAGCATCATTATCAAGATATTGACACAAGAAAATGGTCTTAATCGCTCTTCCTAATTCCATTAAAGCTAGATAGGTAGGATGCTTGAAAGGATTTTTGCTAAAACGTTTGAGTATCGCTTCAGTTTCTGCTGTTCCCAACCTCAGCGCCGTAGTATACTTGACCATCTGGTCATATTGAGTACGAATTAAATCCCAATTTATCGGACGGGTCAAAATTGGTTGTAGATGAGGATAGGCATCACTTTGACCAGTGAAAGGACGATACAACTTCTGCGTTTTAATCCGCTTGAGCCTGGGCATTAACTGAAATCCCAACAGGTGAGTAAAAGCAAAAGCTACTTCACTTTGTCCGTGACTGTCCACATAGTTTTTCTCAACCTCCATGCTGGTACAGTGACGTAAAACTCCTTCAATCATAGCGGCGACCTCGCTACTTGAACAAGTTTTGAGTTGAGAATAGATACAGGTAGATTTCTTCTCAACATGCCAGTAAATCATTACTCCCCGACCACCATAACGCAGATGATATTGAGTCATTAGATTCTGCGACCATGCACCAAAATGCTTACTGTCACTGGCACAGGTAGTGGTTCCTTCTCCCCAAATTGATGGTGAGCGAATCTCAAAGATGGCATTGATTACCTCTGCAATCGCACTGCGGAGCTGTTCTTTATGAATGTAGCGACGACGCACATAAAGTAGATCTTGATAATTTTCCCCGTTTATCCCTGTATTAATTCTCTTCAAGCCCGTGTTCGTTCCCAAACCGTAGAGACAGAGCAGCAATCTCTTTTGCAGAGTTTCTTTGTCAATAATCTCTCTGGTTCCCATACTTTTAAAGTTACGGGTAAAACCCACTCTTAAATCTGTTTCTTTGAGAATGTCTAATAAACTGGTTTGATGCCACAGATGATTGATTTCACCCTTGAGTTGTTTAAGATTGACTGGTTCTGGGGCAGGTTCAAAAGGTCGAAGTCTAATTAAACCTTGATTTTGACCGATAATAGTTACCTCATTGTTTTTGGGCATCCCTTTATCTAATTTTTCTAACCCTGATGCCATCTTTTGTTGTAAATCATTAATAAAAGTTTCTACATTTTCAGGGAGAGTTAGGGCTTGGTAGTAAATTTGGCGGTGCTGGTCAAAATCCGTGGGTAAATCTTCATCGGGATTACGATAGCGATTAGCTCCTACTACCCAAAGTTCTTTACAACACAATCTTTCTCTAAGGGCTTGTAAAACACTGATTTCATAATTGATGCGGTTGATGCGTTCTTTGCCGTCGGGGTCTTTTTCTAACAGAATTTCTTTCCAACCACTTTTGAGGACTCCATCAATGGGTATCTCTTCCCCTGGAGCATAATATCTAGCTTGGCTTTGGGCGTATTTTTTGAGTAGCTCTAATGCTACAATGACGGGACGATGGATGTCATTATTGGAGCGGAATTCCAACATTTCTAATAGCTGGGGAATCATCCGACGATAGTGACTAGCAAAAGAAGCACGCATCACAGTGTAAACCCTTTGTCGATAAGCAATACCAGTGGATTTATACTCTTTGACTAAATAAGAGAGAGTTTGCTGGCTGACCACGGGATAGATAACATTTTGAATAACTCCTGATGGTTGAGCTACGGCTACTTCAGCAATGCGGAATAACAAGTTGGTTTTTCCGGTAACCTGCTTGAAGTCATCCACCAATTCCTTATTGATGCGTCTCTCAGCTCTAGTGCCAATACGTTGAATAATTTGAATCAGTAACTCAATCAAATTATCGGTAATCTCTTGACTGCGTTGAATACAGAAAGCTGCCATCAGTGTGTAGCGAATGGCATCTTTGTGTTGGCGTAAATCATAAGGATATTCTGTAGCAGCCCGTTGAGGGTAAGTTTGAATTAGTTTTGGTGAGCATCCCTTGAATAAATCAGTTGGTAAGCCGACAGCACGAATACGTTTGAGCTTTTCTATTTCACTTAAGAAACTGCCCAATCCCACCGCCCCTGGGTCAGTTTTGAGAAAAGCAAAATCCGAAGGTTTGAATTTCCCTTCTCTTAGTTGCTCTTCACTATTACTAACTTCTTCTGTCGTTAAAAGAATATCAATTTGTTCGAGGTTTTCTAAGGTTAGTCTACTCAGGGTTTGATTACAAAAATCAGTTTCATATTGGGCAATACTAGAACGAACTAAACGCTCAATTCGACCGGGTGTTGGTGGTTCTATCTGTAATTCTCTAAATCTTTGATAGACCAGCTCTGTAATTGGTTCTATTCGTTGTTCGTTGGGGAGAATTTCAGCTTTTAACCAATCCAGCATCTCTTCCCCATCTAAAATAGTAGCTGTCCGAAACCCGAACAACTTACGGATAGATGCACGATGGTTACTGATGGAGCGTCCTTGCCAGTTATATTCCGAGTAAATAGTTTCAGGAATTTTCAGCTGTTGGGCAATGTAAGAGATAATAATTGATGGTACTTCTTTGGGAGAATTAGGAAATCGAGCAAAAATTTGAAAATACTTCAGCAAGATAGCAAAACCAATCTGATTAGCACCAACTTTATTACTGACCAGTTCTAATTCTTGGGGCAGAAGTGTCCAATTGTCAATGAGTTCTTCTGTATCCCAATGTGGTTTGACCATTCCTTCCTTTCTCTGCTCAAGTAGTATCAGTCTCTGAAGAGCATAAGAGAAGGTAAGGTCGTGTTCTTAAAAATTCACGAAAAATGCAGATTTAGTAATGTTTGTCAAACACCTTGAAAAAGTCATATTTAGAAAAATTATCAATCAAGGGGTCACAAGGGTGTAATTGGTTCCGAAAAGTCATAGAGCCAAACCTATACACCACAAGGGTTTCAAGGGCAGGTTGCGTCTGGTGACACGAACCCTAGGTTTTCGCCCAGTCGCTTATTTGCGCTGAATCTTGGACTGTGGCGACTCGAAAATTAAATAAACGGCGAATTTCGACCCGATAAACTTTGGCTGAACGTCCTTGCCAATCGAAAGAAGAGTATGCACTTTCTGGT
>JAAHGR010000163.1 GCA_010672425.1 Symploca sp. SIO2E6 | reverse complement strand
TGATGCCGTCGGCAAGCTCACCTAAGCCAGGAACCAGTCCAGCTACGTCGAGGCCGGTTTGCAAGGCGTCCAGGAAGACAGTTGCCGGATTGAAGTCGCCAGGGCCTCCTCCGACTCCGCCCACGCATTCGAAGGCGCAGGCGGCTTCGTGCTGGGCAGCTGCGCTGCTCACCTCAAGCAACGCGTCGGCGACAATGGAGGCAGGAACAGCCAAAAGCTCTTCGCCGACGAGCAAGACTACATACGAGTCGTCAGCCAGGGTAAGGTTCTGCTCTTCGGCGCTCTCTCCCTCAACTCCCGTCGTGATCTCGGATTGATCGATTTCCAGCACCTTGGCTTCGATGTCATTGTCTTCGGCCGCGTCTTCGGCTGGCACTCCCGAAAGCAGTATGCGGTTCACACCGTCGTAAGGCCCAAGCCACAACTCCATTATCCTATTGTAGCCACTTGGATCCGTTCCGCTTAGCGGATTGTTGTGAATATAGCTGTACCTGTTGTAGCCACGAAGTCATTATCCTTGAACATTGGCAACCGTCTGCTAATTTAAACGATTACCCTTTAGCAGGAAGAGTCATACAGTATGATGCACCTTATGAACCTGCCACTGATGTTCAGGATTGGGAAGTCTTAACATGATTAATATCAAGACCGTATTGTTTATTTACCTCTGCCATAAACTAGTTTGTATTGGAATATAATTTAAAATAGTAATCATCTTTATCAGGAACCACAAAGACACAAAGGACACAAAGGAAAAATAACAAATAACAAACAACAAACAACAAATGACAAATGACAATCGTTATTTTAACTGTTATTCCTGAAGAACTAGCGGCAGTGAAGGCGGCTCTAGGTATTAAGGATATTCGCGACAACCGCAGCCGCACTCAGGATAGCCGCACGGTTTATCTTCACGGGAAGCTGTTTTCAGAACTAACCCAGAGAAGTTATGATCTGGCTTTAGGTTGTATTGGTAGTGCTGGTAACTATGATTCCTCCCAAGCAACAACTGAAGCAATCCAAACTTATGCTCCAAAGCTGTTACTGTTAGTGGGAATTGCCGCAGGTATCCAAGGTAAGGCAAAATTAGGGGAGGTGGTTTTCTCTGAACGGGTAGTAGGCTATGAGTCGGCGGCTTTGCGACAGTTGCCAGATGGCACTCAAGCAGTGCAACCTCGACCTGATATGTTCTCTGTACCTAATGGCATTCAACAGGATGTCACTTTTTATTTAGCTGCTCATAAGGATCCGCATGATAACAGCCAGCAACGGCTGAAATCAAGCTTTCTTGATCGAGGCGGGGAGTTTCCCACAGTATCGGCAGCAGAGTCATCATCTTTACAACAACAGGATATTATTAGCAGCATTGAGATTGATGTTTGTGCCATTGCCAGCGGTGAAAAGTTGCTCAAAGATCCCTCGAAGCTAGAGGATATCAAAGATAAGCAGCATGGCAGAGTTAAGGTTGGGGAAATGGAAGCTGTCGGATTTGCTACAGCCTGTCAAAAAATGCGGCGAGACTGGCTGGTGATTCGAGGGGTTTCTGACTTTGGTGATTCTTACAAGAGTGATGTCTTTCATCCCTTGGCATCTCAGACTGCGGCTACTGTGTTGGCTGATTTTCTGCAATATGGTTTGGATTTGGGTGATTTACCAAGGGAGGAACCTGCGGTAGGGGAAAGGCTTACTTCGATCCCTGCCACTCAACAAAGTAGTGTAACCTCTGGAAAACGAAGGCAATTAGAGCGCCCAGAAGGACCCGTTCCCCTAGATTCTGAATTCTATCAACAAAGATTGGATGCTGAGACAAAAAATCTTGTTGAGCAAGAATCCTTCAACGAAATTCAAAAGCCAGGAGCATTGCTTCTAGTTAAAGCAGCGAAAGAAATGGGTAAAACTTCTCTGTTGACACGAATTCAAGATGATGCAAAGCAACAGGGTTACCGGTCAATAGACATAGATTTCAGCCTAGCAGATGACGATACATTTAATAACATTTCTCAATTCCTCCGATGGTTTTGCTCAACCATTACGTCTGAACTTGGTCTATCCGACAATGTTAAGGATTTCTGGAGGGCTAGCTCTAAATCTCAATTCAGTGATAAACAAATATGTACAAAGTACTTAAAAATACATTTGCTTCAGCATATAAAATCCCCCATATTGTTAGGATTAGATGAGGCAGATATAGCTTTTCGTAATTTTAATGTTGCAAGGGAATTTTTTAGTTTACTAAAAGCTTGGTATGAACAAGCAAGAAAAGGTGATGAATGTTGGAAAAGATTACGCTTAGTCATCAACTATATTAGTGAACAACATTATAAGTTAGATTTTCATCAGCATACTTTTAATGTAGGAAGAACTATTGTACTGCCAGAATTCACTCAGGAAGAAATACAACAGTTGGCTCAACGACATGATTTACTTTGGGGAGTTGGAGAAATTAATCAGCTGACTGCAATGATTGGTGGTCATCCTCATCTAGTGAGAAGAGCTCTTTATAGAATTGCCGACCAAAAACTAAATTTGTCAGATTTTTTGAAGACTGTAGCTACACAACAAGGATTGTATAGTGCTAATTTAAGCAGAAAAATTAAAATCTTAAGTGAAAGTGAGAGCTTATTCAGTAGCTTTAAACAAGTGATTATATCTAATAATCCAGTAGATGTTGACCCAGGACATGAATTTATGCTACTAAAAATGGGCTTGGTCAAGTTCCACGGCAATACAAGGTCAATAGTTCCATTATGTAACCTCTACCGTATATATTTTCTCAGTTATCATTTTGGTAATAGTTGATAGTTAATTTTAAGGAAAAGATGAGCAACGAAAGAAAAACAACTCTTGAATATCAGGTGGGTGGCACTTTAGCACCCAATGATCCTACTTACGTAGAAAGGCAGGCTGACAAAGATTTATTTGAAGCCCTAAATAACCAGGAGTTTTGCTATATTCTGAACTCACGACAGGTTGGAAAATCTAGTTTATGTACTAGAATCATCAAGCACTTAATAGATCAAGGGGTTGCTTGTGTTGATATTAATGCCAATGTAATTATTCAGTTGCAAGAAATGACTCCAGAGAAGTGGTATTTGGGAGTAATTGATGAAATTGTGACGCAATTAGAACTGAATTGTGATTATCTGCAATGGTGGGAGCAATATGAAAAACTCTCAGAAGTGAGGCGATTCAAAAAGTTTCTCTCGGAGATTTTGCTAGAAGAAATTAAAAATAAAAAAGTTGTTATATTTATCGATGAAATAGATGCTTTTCTCAATTTTAGCTTAAGCGAATTTTTTGGAGTTATTCGTGAATGTTTAAATGACAGAGCTAGCAACAACCGTTTCAACAAGCTGACTTTTGTGCTCATAGGGGTAGCAGCGCCCACTGACCTCATTAAGGATTCCTATGCCACACCATTCAATATTGGTAAGGCTATAGAATTAACTGGTTTTAAATTTGCAGAAGCACAACGATTGTCCCAGGGATTGATAGACAAACTAGACAATCCTGATCGAATTTTGCAAATAATTCTGGATTGGACTCAAGGACAACCATTTTTGACGCAAAAAATCTGCAAAATGGTTCAATATGCTGAAGCACCCCAAACAGATGATAATTTGGAGGAGTGGATTGAAAAAATAATCAGACAGAATGTAATTAATAATTGGGAATCTAAAGATCATCCTCCACACTTAAGAACTATAGAGAGACGTATAATAAAACATGATTATAGTGACTATCTATTGAATTTATACAAGCAGATTATTGAGTTTGGGGCACGAAAATTTGATAACAGCTATCTACAGATGGAATTACGTCTTTCTGGTCTTGTAGTGAATCAACAGGGCAAACTAGTAATTTATAATAAAATTTATCAAGAAATATTCAGTCAAAAATGGCTCAACAAAAACCTCGATCCCGATAAATTTATCGAAGACTGGGAGTCTGGAATCAATACTATAACCTCATTAACACAAGGCGATGAACAACTCAATAAGATTATTTTTTCACTACTTTCTCAAGAAAATAAACGTTACGGAGTATCAACAGAAAAGTTGGTAAAAACCATAGTAAATTCTCGAATTATTGAAAACTGGCAAACTGAGGCTTATGCAGAACCTTTAAGAAAAATTAGTCATGGTTTACTGGAAAATAACCTTTGTGATCCATTTTGGTTACTGATAGCCTATCGTAAAATACTACTCGAAGAAGAGTTAGATAGCCACAAAGAACAAGAAGAGCTGAAAAAAATCTCAATAGTTGTTGAGAAGGAGCAACAATTAGCTGTCGCTAACCCCATTTATGCCAATGTTTTCAACTTACTCTGGACAAATCAAAATCTCGACAAGTTACGTCCATATGCCAAAAATCTGGTTGCCTGGATAGATTCTGAGGGACAAGATAGACGTCAATTGTTGTCTGCCAAGCAGCTTGAAGCTGCTAAGGAGTTCTCGGCTGGTAAAAAACTAGACAAAAGAGAATATCGATTTCTAGCTGATAGTCAGTTAAAGAATAGCTAAGGGGTGGTAATTATGAGTTTAGAACAGAATTCAAGAGAGCTTTCTGACCTTTTTACAGACTTCCTAAATCAAGTCTGCTCGAAAGCTTATAGTCCTCTTGTTGTGATGCAGGAAGTTCTACGATGGACTGGTAAGCAACCTTTCCTTTCCCAACATCTTTGCAAGTTAATTCTTCTGCATCCAGAATCTTTCGCTGACGGACAAGAAGAAGCTATAGTAGAGCGGATTGTCCAAGAAAAGATCATCCAAAATTGGGAAAATAACACTGCTTCTATATATCTTAAGGAAGTCATCCGTACCATATTAGATAACGAGCAAAGAGATGAGATTCTAAATGTATACTTACAAATACTACAAGGTAGTCAAGTTACTTTAAATAGGAGTCAGGAACAAAAAAAACTCATACAGTCTGGCTTAGTCAAAGAAGACAATGAGACATTGAAAGTTAGTAATGCTATCTATGCTAGCGTATTCAGCTTGGAGTGGTTTCAAAGGCAACTACCGGATATTATTGCCCAATATCGTTTAAACACTTTTCCTGCTGAAGTAGACAATCAAACTATATTCTTTACCAAGTTATGGTCACAAATTACACTTGTTGCTGCTGTGGTAACTCTTATTATTGTTTATACATCATTATCATCAGTTAATGATATAGCATCTCCAGCTCAAGAGCTCTTCGATAATGGTATAGAGGAAGCCAAGAGTGCAAGATGGTTACCTATGCTGAGAAATTTCTGTCGCATTTCAGAAGATTCTGATTATTTTGCTTCTGCACAAAGACAGTTACGTCTATGGAAACAATCCCACGAAGAAGATATCCAAATTGCTCTAGACACTTTTTGGCTTGCGGAAAGTGACTCGTGTCCAGTAGCAGAAGATATGTTTGATTTCCCCCAAACTAAGGGATAACTGTTGTATCACCACCTTGTTCTTCCATTTCTACAGATACTCTTATTCCTTGTCTACCAATTTGAAACCAGTCAATGATATCGCCTAGCAGCCCATAGTCCTGAGCATAGCTGCGCCCGATTCCTTTCATCCTTTCCCTATTAGTTTTCTCTGCACCTTGCTCCAAGTAATATAACAATATTCCGATTGAGATCCAAGCAATCAGACTCAGGATACCGACAACAAAAACAACAATACTCCAACCTAAAAACTGATAGAATATTTGTGACATGCGATAATAATTATCAAGCTGATATTCACTAGAGCTAGTACTTGCGAAAATACCGACTGCAAGAGTGCCCCAAAAACCGCAAAACAGATGAACTGGAACAGCTCCCACTAGGTCATCGATCTTGAGAAACTCGAGCAGATTTTTCCCCATCAGGACGAGGAATCCACTAATTAATCCAATGAGCACCGCAGCTAAAATATTAACATAGGCCGAAGATGCAGTAATACCTACTAAGCCACCCAAAATGCCATTAATAATAGATGATAAACTAACCTTCCTAGCTGTGACAGCTGGACTGAAAAGTACAGCAGCAGCACCACCAGCTGCAGCAGCCAAGAAGGTTGTAGTAATGATGTGAGGAACATAAGCTAAATCTACAGTAGAACCCCCATTAAAACCAAACCAACCAAGCCACAGAATCAGACAACCGAGAGTCGCTAAGCTCAAATTATGTGCTTTAAATTGTTCTGCATCTTCCTCCCCAGAAAAACTGTCATCTACTGGATCATAGCCAAATTTATCTTGTCTCGGCTTTAACAACCAGGCTCCCAGCAAAGCAGCCATCCCACCTACGGAGTGAACCACGGTTGAGCCAGCGAAATCTCGGAATTGGATAGGTTCAGCAGATAACCAGCCTCCTCCCCAAACCCAGTAACCAACCAGTGGATAGATAAACCCCACTAGCACAAAGCTAAATAAGATAAATGCCCAAAATTTAATGCGTTCTGCTACCGCACCAGAAACAATAGTAGCAGCTGTACCGGCAAACACCAGCTGAAAGAAAAACAACGACGCAAAAGATCTACCTTCCCAACTATCGCCCAAAGTTGTAAAACCTTCAGGAAAAGCATAAGGATCTACTTTAGAGGGAAAGGGCAAATTGAGAAAAAACGTAAATCCCCCAATAACCCCATTATCGCTGTCCCCAAACATTAATCCAAAGCCAAACAGCCAAAAAGCGATCGCGGCAATACAAAAAACTATTAAATTTTTGGCTAAGACATTGACAGCATTCCCGGTGCGGCACAACCCAGTCTCCAGCATGGCAAAGCCAGCATTCATGAAAAAGACTAGAGATGCTGTAATTAAGAGCCAGAGGGTATCAACTGTATTAAAATCTCCTTGAGGATCACCCTGTGCTATTGCCTTATCCCCCAAGACCAACAGCAAAGTCATCAGGAATAACAGAGAAAACTTACATTTCTTGAATGCCTTGCCCAGTTTACCCTGAGAGGTTGGGTGTCTATGTCTAGCCATAGTAAGTTAGTTATAAGAGTTCAGCATAATGATTGATATCTTAAGCTAACTGATACATTTGTGCGACATAGTAGGGAAATTTTCCAGATAAGGCGGGGATAAATGTATCATATTTTGACCGTGAAACAGTAACAAGCGTAGTACCTTAGCACTACTGGTGAGGATATCTTCTAGGTAAAGGCGGATACTACGTGACACGGATTGCCTCCTGTTCAACTGAGGCTCTAATTTGTGATTTGAGCGATCGCTTAGTTACCAAGTCTACTTTTGTTCTGAGTTGGTCTTCTAGGTAAAATTTTAGTCCATATAGCGATCAAAGGTCACTGCTCCCTCAAATTCGACTAAAATATCCACATCACTCTCTGCTGTCGCTTCATCCCGCGCTACTGAGCCAAAAATGAACAGAGTTCTGACTCCGTAGCTTTTGATTGCGTCTTGGTGGGTGACTAGAATAGAGCATACTTCATCCTGCTGCATAATCTACTTGCTAATTTTATTAACTTTATTTTAGGTGCTAAGCAATTGATTGCCGCAAGAGCACATGATACCGTAGGGGCGGGTTCACCAACCATCAAACGCATTGACCAGCTAATATTGTAAACCCGCCCCGGTTGAACCAGATTGATGAGTGCCGGGGCGGGGAAGGTTTAAATTGTCATTTTTTAGAGAAGAACAGCGATGACAGGTTTATGGTTATCAGATCCTGACGGGGTGACAACTATTCTAATCTGGGCTAATTTTACCAGTCACCTTCAACTGGCCATCTGCTTCCACTACCCAAGTATCATACTCCCCAATAACATCACCATTTTCATCGAGATCAACATTTCCACTAGCTCCTTGATAGTTAATCTTCTTACCTTGGCGTACTAGCTCCATTGCCTCACAAACATCCGTAACTTCCTTACCTGTACCGCCAGCCACCTCAGGAATTTTACTCTTAATTCCTGCTCCCGTGTTCACTCCTGCTGCCTCAGCTGCTAACATTAGCAGCACAGCAGCATCGTAAGTGTGGGGGACAAACCCACTCACTTCCTGCCCAGTCTGCTCTTGCCAGACTGTGGCAAAATTCAACAAACCCTTACCATTTGCCTGGGGAACAGTACCAATTGCTCCAGCTAGCAGAAACTTACCCTCATTAGTTTTACCCACCTGTTCCGGAAAATCCTGGGAGTAGACACCATCAGTCAAGATTAAAGTTGTCTGCTCAAGCAAGTCTTGTTCATAAGCAGCCTTGAGCCAAAGAGATCCTGTTTGAGGATAGAGAACCGCTATCACTGCTTCAGGTTGATTACCGAAGGAATATAGTAGCACCTTATTGTCGAAGGTGGTGGCGTCTGGATCGTAATGAGAGGGTTGGTACTTGTTGACGACAACACCCCCCAGCTGCTCGAAAGCTGTGATAAATTGTTCTTCTAAACCGACACCATACTCGTTATCAATAACTACAATAGAAACCAGCTTAAAGCCCTTCTCCCTAGCTAGTTTCGCTAAAGCCCCAGCTTGGTAAGTATCTGGTGGAATTGTACGTGCCCAATAACCATTAAATTCCCCCTGTTGTGCCTGTTGGGTAAAGCTAGGACTAGTACTAGCTGGTGAGATAAGCATTACCTGATGACGGACAGCTACAGTAACAACAGCAGTGGAAACACTACTAGCAAAGCCACCAACTACACCAGCCACTCGCTCGACTTTGACCAGTTTAGTCACACCTGCTGCGCCAACTGCTGGATTAGTTTGGCTATCTTCTATAACTAAAGTAACTGGTTTACCGTTGACGCCACCACATTGATTAACAGTATCCACCGCTAAACCAATTACCTCCGGCATCGGTTGCCCAAAAGAAGAGAGATCCCCAGTCAAAGGTATCAGTGCACCAATCTTTAACCCTGCTTCTTCTAAGGGAGTTGTCATGATTTTTCCACAAGCCCCCGTCAAGATAGCACAAACCAAGACAGTAATTGCTAAAGCGATCGCTTGGTATTGACCCTTAGAGGTAATCCCCTTAGTTCGATACATCCTCAAAGTAGAATTTAGAATTAGTTGCCAATTGCTCATTGATCAGCACCTGGGCATCTCAACCAAAAAGCTGCAAGCAGCAGAGCTGAAAGCTGAAAGCTAATGAAGGAACGGAGAGGGAGGGATTCGAACCCTCGGATAGGACTTACGTACCTATCAACAGATTAGCAATCTGCCGCTTTCAACCACTCAGCCACCTCTCCTGAGTGACAGTTAAATATTATAGCAGATGTTTTTGTTATTTGTTGTTTGTTATTTGTTGTTGGTCATTGGTCATTGGTCATTGATAAATATCTCCCCACCTCCCCATCCCCCCCATCTCCCTTGCCTCCCTTGTCTCCCCCATCTCCCCACCCTGACAAGGGGGAAAGTTTTTTACTTTCGGGTGGGGACAAGACAAGGTGGACAAGGTAGACAAGAAGACTCATGAGGAAAACCGTATAAATTATTGTTCGGTTCTTAAAAATCCCAGATGCAACATTCATCCCAGTTTTTCGTGAAACATCAACATATGTCTACTTTCCCTCCTTGTCCTCCTTGTCTCTTATTGACCGGAATATTAAAAACCTACCCTTGTGAGCCTCCCCATCCCCCCCATCTCCCTTGCCTCCCTTGTCTCCCCCATCTCCCCACCTCCCCCCAAAAGTCTACACCAATGGGCATACTTGCATCAGGACTGCCTTAGTTCCACTGTAAATAGTCAGAAATTGAGTAAATTCTCCTTTATCAAAACTTTACTTATTTAGATAGAGGAAGATCTCATTATCGTTCAGTTAACTTGGACTCTTCCCTAGAAGATGGAAACGCAACTAGCACAAACATGCTAGATAAATTGCATTGCAGCCTAGAATCTTCAAATCTTGAAGTGCATTTCAGGGTAAATCATCTACTTTTAGAGTTCCAGGGTAAATCATCTACTTAAACCCAAGCTGATGGAATCAGTCCTCTATTGCATCACAATCCTGACCTATTCGATGATTTTATGAACAGTACAAGCAAAAAGCACATTGCCCTGATCTCAGTTCATGGTGACCCGGCAATGGAAATCGGTAAAGAAGAAGCTGGGGGACAAAATGTTTATGTACGCCAAGTAGGTGAAGCCCTGGCAGCACAGGGATGGTATGTTGATATGTTCACACGTAAAACCAGTGCTGGGCAACCCAAAATAGTTGAACATAGTACCCGCTGTCGAACTGTTCGTTTAACTGCAGGTTCAGAGGAGTTTATCCCTAGACAAGAGATTTTTGAATATTGTAACGAGTTTTTGGCACAACTGCTTAAGTTTCAAGCCTACTCAGGTGGGCAATACTCCTTAGTACATACCAATTATTGGCTTTCTGCTTGGGTAGGTATGGCGTGGCAGAAACGTCAGTCCATCAAGCAAGTTCACACTTACCACTCCCTAGGAGCTGTAAAATACAAGTCAGTACCCACAATTCCCATGATTGCAGGTACTCGTTTGGGAGTAGAAAAAGCTGTACTGGAGAGAGCAGATCGAATTGTCGCAACTAGTCCCCAGGAAAAAGAGCATATGCGATCGCTTGTCTCTAGTAAAGGTAAAATTGATATCATTCCCTGTGGTACAGATATTCGTCGCTTTAGTTCCATTAACCGCTACGAAGCCAGACAACAACTAGGGTTCAACCCCGAAGACAAAGTTATCTTATATGTGGGTCGTTTTGATGAGCGCAAGGGTATTGAAACCTTAGTTAGAGCTGTCAGTTGCTCTCAGCTGCGAGGGAAAACTAATCTGAAGCTGATTATTGCAGGTGGTTCCCGTACTGGTAAAAGTGATGGTATAGAACGCAATCGCATTAAACGGCTAGTAGCGGAATTGGGCATTATAGAAATCACCAGCTTCCCAGGATGCCTCATTGGTAATATTCTACCAGCTCATTATGCCGCTGCTGATGTCTGTGTTGTGCCCAGTTATTACGAGCCTTTCGGTTTAGTGGCAATTGAAGCTATGGCTAGTGGAACACCGGTAGTTGCCAGTAAGGTTGGCGGTCTTCAGTATACCGTTGTACCGGAAGAAACTGGCTTATTAGTACCGCCCAAGAATGAGCTTGCCTTGACAGCAGCTATTGATAACATCCTCTCCAACCCAGACTTGAGGAATAAACTTGGATTCAGAGCAAGAGGGTGGGTAGAGAATAAGTTTAGTTGGCAGCGTGTAGCTCATCGACTCAATAATCTCTATACTGATTTACTTCGTGAGCCGGTTAAAACTTTGGAGCAAGTTAGCGCTTGACAATAAGGGAATAGGGAATTGGGAATTGGGAATTGGGAATTGGGAATTGGGAATTGGGCAATACTGCTCGGTTAACTATTAAGTAACACATTTGGAAACCCTTACCCAGTATGATTTGGGATTTTCAAGCACAATCCTGTTCCCTTCTAGCTTCAAATCCTCTTCCCTTCTGCTTTGGAGCCTTCTGCCCTCTGCCTTGTTTATTTTCAGATCTTTTTAGAAAAATTTCAGCCTGTTTTCAGCTAGCTATCAACAGAAACTCAGTTCGACATAGTTTAGTAAATAAGTAAGCAGAAATCAAGACACATGGGTAAAGCGGGTCTTGCACCTCAGGAAACAGCTGATATTGCAAGCATCTTCGCTCAACCCACCCTTACAAATTTACTTGGAGAGAAAACAGATGTTGATAAGCAAAAAAAATTTCGGTTCCACTCAAGCAAACTTGCTAGGTACTACTGCTCTCCTGTTGGGCATCTTGCTACCTACTACCTTATCCAGCTTACCTACTAATGCAGTAGAGTTGGGGGAAGGCAAGACGTTTTTTGACCGCTCGCCACGCCTAACTCAGGTTGCAACTAGTAACCCAAGCGCTAATCTTCCAGCTACCTATCAGTTTACTATCTCATTACCTGAGGATGCCGGAGAGCCTCTGCAAGCTATCACTATCACCCAGTACGAAAATGTAGAGCACATCAAGTTTGACTTGAGTCAGAGTAGTGCTTTTATTGGTGACAGCTTTGCCGGTGGTCCGGCAATTTCCCTAGCCAATGTAGGTGGAAATCAGTCTAATGATACTAATGAAATAACTGTGATGTTTGATGAGCCTGTACTTCCAGGTAATCAGGTGACGGTCTCCCTCAAAGCAAAGCGCAATCCCCGAGTAAGTGGTGCTTATTTATTCGGTGTCACTGCTTTTTCTGTTGGGGATAATAGCCCTGGTCTATACTTAGGTAGTCGGGATTTGCACTTAGGTGACTCAGACTAATTAGGGTCTGCTGAATAAGTAACAAGTAACAAGTAACAAGTAACAAGTAACAAGGTGACCCAACATGATTTTTGGCTGCTGTTGGGTCTCGTTCCTCTACCCAACTTACAAGATTTATCAGAGTAGGCGATCGCTATTTTCTCTTGGCTTGCGATCGCTATCACTTTTTTGAGATAGTAGGGAGTAGGCAGAGAGATTATAATAGTGATAATAATCTTATTACTCTTGAGAAAGAAGGCAGAAGGCAGAGGGCAGAAGGCAGAAGGTTTTAAGGGAAACTGACTTGTTTCTCGTTTTCTTTTTGGGGCGGATGTCCCTCTACTGCTCATTACTCATTTTC
>JAAHGR010000162.1:9118-12660 GCA_010672425.1 Symploca sp. SIO2E6 | reverse complement strand
GCATGCGCCCTGATGCATTGCATGCGCCCTGATGCATTGCATGCGCCCTGATGCATTGCATGCGCCCTGATGCATTGCATGCGCCCTGATGCATTGCATGCGCCCTGATGCATTGCATGCGCCCTGATGCATTGCATGCGCCCTGACGCATTGCATGCGCCCTGACGCATTGCATGCGCCCTGACGCATTGCATGCGCCCGTTGATATTCCCCGGTTGCATGCACCCGTTGATATTCCCCGGTTGCATGCGCCCGTTGATATTCCCATGCTCGGCTTCTAGGATTGTACAGAAGATTGTGTCTATAGGCGTACACCTATTTCATTATCAATGATAATAGCGTAAAATGTTCACCAATACAAGGGAAGCGATGTACAAGACAAGCTGGAAGCCTGTTCCACAAGAAATTATCGATTATCGAGATTTGATATCCGCGATCGCATTTTTGGTCTTTTTGCCATAAAAATGACTAGGGTCTACATTTTACAATGATACAATAAGAAAAATTAACATTCACATTTATGTACAGAGAATAAGTTGTCCAGGGACTCCTTCCCTGCCCTTCGGTTTGGCCTGAAAACCCTTAGTCATTTACACTCCCTAAGCTGTTCTAGATCGGTTACCGATAATGGGTAGCCTTTGCCGCCAGCGATTGACTTCGGCAAAATCTACTGCGAAAGTAGCACTTTCTAGTTCGACACCCAATGCTGCAGCAATATCGAGAATTGTAGTAAAGGGTGTCAAGGCATAGTTGTTTTTTTCTGAAGAACGAATTTCCTCCTCAGTGATGCCAATAATAGCAGCTAGTTCTTCCTGACTTAGGTTAGCGGCAATTCTGGCTTTGATTAAAATTTGGGGCAATTCCGTAAGCCAGCTAGCTTTGAGGGTAATTGCACCTTGAGGTTCAAGACTGTTTAGGGTTTCATATTCAGCAACTTCTTCTAGCAGTCCCTCTAGATGGACTTGCAAAACATCCCGCGTCATTTGCCATCCCTGTGGATCTGATGTTTTCTTTGCTTGATCTTGATCGGCTTTAGTGATCGCTTCGGTGAACCGCTTGACCCAATCTTGGGTCGTTTGATATTCGAGTTCGTTCTTAATCATAGTCCCACCTCTCTAAATCGATAGCAATAATGCCTTTTGGGTTACGAGCGCGATCTCTTTGAAAGAAATCAATTGACATGAGATCGTAGTTACCAACAGGTTGGTCTGAGGGAAAGAGTTCACCCCGGTATTTTGCCTTGAGTGCTACTCTATTGTAAAAATTTAATAACGTAGGTGCATTTGCTCTTAAGTAGTCGAAATCTACTTCCTCTCGATCCCAGCAAGCATCAAAATCTCCCGGACTATACTCGTTAGTGACAAAGCTACCGTTAATATATATAGTTCTACATCCTGCTGCTTTTAATTGCACCATTGCTTTTGCCAATCCTTCTATCATTTGCAACCGTTTGAATGTAGTGCCGAATCTTTCTTTAAATTTATCCCAAGTTGTCCAATGAACTCCTGGGGGTAGATTCCCGTTTTCGTCAAAGGGTGGTATATCCATTGTCATTGTTGGGTTTCACTTCGGTTCCACCAACCTACATTCCTAGCGCCAATCTTAACACCCCTACTGCCAAATAGCAGTGTACACCGGCTGGATCTGTAATTGAAGAAATTCCTGAATGCTATTGGTGTGGAACACCGCATCCTGCCAGTGGGAGACAGGCTAGAAGCCTGTTCCACAGGAGATGATCGGGATTTGAGATCTGCGATCGCGTTTTTGGTCATGGCTGCGATCACTAGTGTCTGTTGCTTTGGTTAAATGGTAATGGAGCGATCGCTATTAAACCAACACAACTTAGACTTAATTTTAATCGAATTCAGCTAAAAATGTAGGTTGGGTAGAGCTTTCTTCGTGACCCAACACTGGAGCGGGTTTTGTTGGGTCTCGTTGCCTCGACCCAACCTACATCTATTCAATCATTTGACAACTTGTGAATGCTGCTAATAACTGCGGAGTATCATGGGTACATTATCTTGATGAGCCATAAGTTGGGTAATTAGAAGATTTTATAATAACTTCTAGCGAGCAAGATGTTTGCGCTACGCCCACGCTACGCGAACGCACTACAATCATCTTTGACTTGCATCGGGTACTGTATCGCATTTTCCTATCTTATTGCTAGCCAATTTCCCAAAATCCCCACCATTCGTAGGGGCGGGTTTAGGGACATTGGTGTCAACTTAAGCTAGAGATAGCTTAACAGTTGGCTTCCACACCCGCCCAGAACTTAAGTTCTGGGCTAATAGCTCAAGTCCACTCAAGTGGACTGAAGATTTTTGGTATAGCGCTACGCGCTAGGCAACAGCTCATCTGGCAACAGGCAACAGTAAGTCATAACTGGGTTATAGGGTAAAGGATGTGTCCTAACCTAAACTTGTAGCGCTATAAGATTGAGTCATCTTTAGATGACTTGAGCTATTAGCCTGGAGTTTAAACTCCAGGCGGGGCAAAGCTTTCAGCTTAAGTTTACACCAATGGTTTAGGGATAACCTAGCCCATTTAACCTGAATATTGGGAGCAAAACCCGCCCCACAGACTCTCCCGGTTAACGCAACCAATCTACTTTTACCGGCAAGTTTACCGAAGGGTGAAGCATTGCTGAAGGAAGCTCATAATCGAATGGGCAAGATACTAGGGCTAATGCTAACAACCCTATTGCTACAAAAAGGTCTTTTGTGCTATTATTGTATAATGGTGAAGGTGTGCGCTTATATATAAAGTGCCAAGTTAGACCATATATATTGTAACTGACCTAAATCCTATCTTGAGGCTTGCTATAGTTCCTTCAGTAGCTCTAATGCTTGTTGCTGTCTAGCAGTATCTCCTTGATCAGCAAAGAGTTTTGCAGCCTTATTGAAATCCTGAATAGCTTTTTGCTTGTTTCCCAATTTGGAGTAGGCAATCCCACGGTTGTTGTAGGCAGGAGCAAACTTAGGATTAATTTTGAGGGTTTGGGTGTAATCAGCGATCGCTTTATCTAATTCTCCTTTGTCAGAGTAGGCATTTCCACGGTTGTTGTAGGCTCCAGCATACTCAGGATTAATTTGAAGGGCTTGGGTATAATCAGCAATCGCTTTATCGAATTCTCCTTTTTGATAGTAGGCAAACCCACGGTTGTTGTAGGCAGGAGCAAACTTAGGATTAATTTTAAGGGCTTGGGTGTAATCAGCGATCGCTTTATCTAATTCTCCTTTGTCGGAGTAGGCAATCCCACGGTTGTTGTAGGCTTCAGCAAACTTAGGATAAATTTTAATAGCTTGGGTGTAATCAGCGATAGCTTTATCTAATTTTCCTTTTTTGCGGTAGGCAATCCCACGGTTGTTATAGGCTTCAGCATCCTTAGGATTAATTTGAAGGGCTAGGTTGAAATCAGCGATCGCTTTATCTAATTCTCCTTTGTCAGAGTAGGCAATCCCACGGTTGTTGTAGGCTTCAACATCCTTAGGATTAATTGTAAGGGCTTGGGTGTAATCAGCGATCGCTTGGTCTAATTC
>JAAHGR010000162.1:0-9018 GCA_010672425.1 Symploca sp. SIO2E6 | reverse complement strand
AATCAGCGATCGCTTTATCTAATTCTCCTTTGTCAGAGTAGGCAATCCCACGGTTGTTGTAGGCTTCAACATCCTTAGGATTAATTGTAAGGGCTTGGGTGTAATCAGCGATCGCTTGGTCTAATTCTCCTTTGTCAGAGTAGGCATTTCCACGGTTGTTGTAGACTTTAGCAAGCTCAGGATGAATTTTAAGGGCTAGGTTGTAATCAGCGATCGCTTTATCTAATTCTCCTTTGTCGGAGTAGGCAAACCCACGGTTGTTGTAGGCAGGAGCAAACTTAGGATAAATTTTAAGGGCTTGGGTGTAATCAGCGATCGCTTTATCTAATTCTCCTTTGTCAGAGTAGGCAATCCCACGGTTGTTGTAGGCTTCAACATCCTTAGGATTAATTGTAAGGGCTTGGGTGTAATCAGCGATCGCTTGGTCTAATTCTCCTTTGTCAGAGTAGGCATTTCCACGGTTGTTGTAGACTTTAGCAAGCTCAGGATGAATTTTAAGGGCTAGGTTGAAATCAGCGATCGCTTTATCGAATTCTCCTTTGTCAGAGTAGGCAAACCCACGGTTGTTGTAGGCAGGAGCAAACTTAGGATAAATTTTAAGGGCTTGGGTGTAATCAGCGATCGCTTTATCTAATTCTCCTTTTTGATAGTAGGCAATCCCACGGTTGTAGTAGGCTTTAGCATCCTTTGGATGAAATTTAATAGCTTGGGTGTAATCAGCGATCGCTTTATCTAATTCTCCTTTTTGATAGTAGGCAATCCCACGGTTGTAGTAGGCTTCAGCATCCTTTGGATGAAATTTAATAGCTTGGGTGTAATCAGCGATCGCTTTATCTAATTCTCCTTTTTGATAGTAGGCAATCCCACGGTTGTAGTAGGCTTTAGCAAACTCAGGATTAATTTTAAGGGCTAGGTTATAATCAGCGATCGCTTTATCTAATTCTCCTTTTTGATAGTAGGCATTCCCACGATTGATGTAGACTTCAACATCCTTAGGATTAATTTTAAGGGCTTGGTTGTAATCAGCGATCGCTTTATCCAATTCTTCTTTGCTATAGTAAGCACCTCCGCGATAGAAATAAAGTACGTCGATGGCAGTATCTTCTTGCACAATCGTTTGCTCAGCATCCGGTACAAACTCTAGCGCCTTAGTCAATCTTGCAATTGCACCATCATAATCTTCTGCTTCATATCTGACTAAGCCAATAGTAAACAGTGTCAGGTAGGTTGTTTCTTTAGACAGTTGAGTCTGAATCTCAAAACTCTCTAGCTTGGCAATCGACTGAGTTAATTGATTTGTCTCAACTGAAGACAAGTAACGCAGTTTTTCTAAGACTTCAAACTTAACGGTTACTTTTACCTTCTGTTTAGACTCTCCATACCAACCCCAAAGCACAATGTCGGCATGATGCTTTTTCCCCTTAGCACGAGCCACCTCACTACCTTCCTGGGAAGTTATCGTCTCGTGTAGCGCCTGAACCTTCACATCCTGGTATTTTCCTAAGGCTTCTTTAAGTTGGTTGAGAATATCCTCTGTCACTCCCCGATTTTCCGATTGCAGGTTCTTAAAGTCTGCAACTAACACAACAACCTGATGTTTTTGAAGGTTATGCCAACGATACCAGCCTGCACTACTCAAAACCATCAACAATGCTACTGCAAATAAGCCCAAGAGAGCCAAGCGCCTCGTTTGCTGGCGGTAGTGCTTAACAGACGAAACCCTATCCCCACTTATATTAGTCTGGCTTTGCTTGAAAAAGACATAGAGGCAGATAGAGAGTAAGCTGACTAAACCAACTGCCAACAGGATCACCGTTAGCAGTTCGAGTTCTCCCTGTATTAATTTGAATCCTCCGACAGCAGTAATAGCACAGCTAGGGAAAATCAATTGTTGCGGAGAGGTTTTCTCTAGTGCAGCGCGGTGACAATAACCCACCAGTTCAAAAGGGTGCAAAAGCTTACTAAACAAGTTTTCTTCCCTTCTGTCTCCGGTTCCCCTCCTTGGAGGGGTTAGGGGTGGGTTCTGCCTTCTGCCTTCTTGCACTAGTTTTGATAGCATCTCGAAAGCAAATGCACTGGCATGGTGAGAAGCTTTTTCCTGTCGGATGTCTTCAGATTCTACCGAATCATCATTTTTTCCCTCGATTAAATCAGAAATACCTCGAATCACGATCGCTGGTATACTAGGATGAGCAAAAGCTGCCCTCAAGAAACCAAACCCTTCCATCTCAACTGCGATCACATCGTTATAACTTCCCCTCAGCAATGGGAAAATATCTGATTTTCTGGAAGCAACCACCTTCTCCCCAGCCACAATGGGAACCACAAATACTCTAGGTTGTGGAACAGGAATGCTGTCTAGTCGTTGTAACCACTCCCCCTTTCTAGCCTCGGATTTAGCTCTCTCAACCAGCCGATAGGCAGACTTTCCAGCTTTCGGGCGAGGGAAAAACTGCTCTGTTACTTTTCCTGATTCATAGCCGAAAACATCCGTTGCTACCACCACATCACCAATGGCAACATCTTTAATTCCTCCAGCAATGCCGACAAACAAGAGAATGTTAGGCTGGAAATAAGCGATCGCACGTTCTGCTTCCACCGCTGCCCCTGCATTACCGGCTCCCACCTCAGCAATGCCAACTTCCCATTCCTGTCCCTTTCCAACAAACTTCCCCTGCTCGTAAACAGTTCCCTGGGGATGCTCCTTTTCCTGTAACTCGAGCAAACGATTGCGGACAGCCAGATATTCAACCGGCAGGGCAGTAAGTATTACCGCACGAGGCATAGGCTAATCTTTTGGATAGTTTACCTGACAGCTTTTTATTAGAAGCCTCTTACACAATTGTACTCCAAGATTGTGTTTATAGGCGCACACCTACTCTATTGTTAATAAGAGTAGCACAAAACGTTCACCAATGCAAGGGAAGCGATGCACAAGACAGGCTAGAAGCCTGTTCCACAGGAGATGATCGAGATTTGAGATTTGCGATCGCTTTCCCCTTGCTCAAAAGTTCCAGTGTCATGATTCAATAGGTATAGTTAAGTTCATAAGTTCAGGTGAAAACCGATACCATCTTCTATCGTCTGTTTCAATCCTTCCCCAGCATCTTCTTTGAGTTAATTAATCATGCTCCCCAAGAAGCACAAGCTTATCAATTCTCCTCTGTGGAAGTCAAACAACTTGCCTTTAGAATTGATGGGGTCTTTTTGCCCACAACCACCACACCCCAACAACCAATTTATTTTGTGGAAGTCCAATTTCAGAGAGACTCTCAATTTTACTCCCGTTTCTTTAGCGAAATCTTCCTCTACTTAGACAAAACCGAACTTACCAATGATTGGCGTGGTGTAGTCATTTACCCCAGCCGCAATCTTGACACAGGAGTAACTCCAAGATATCAAGAATTACTCAACTCCCCAAGGGTATCCCGCATTTACCTGGATGAATTAGTACGGATGTCACTACCATCTGTAGGTATAGCAACAGTAGATCTGATTATCTCTGAGGAAGATGGGGCAATTGCACAAGCGCAAGAACTAATTCAAAGGACAACGGAGGAAATAGAGGATGAACGACAAAGACGAGAACTTCTACAATTAATAGAGACAATACTGGTGTATAAGTTACCCAAACTGAATCGTAGGGAGATTGAAGCCATGTTTAGCTTAAGTGATTTACGGCAAACTAGAGTTTATCAGGAGGCTTTAGCTGAAGGTAGAGAGGAAGGTAGAGAGAAAGGTAGAGAGGAAGGTAGAGAGAAAGGTAGAGAGGAAGGTAAACAACAAGGTATAATTCAAGCTAAGCTAGAATCGATACCTCGGTTATTAGCTTTGGGGTTGAGTGTAGAACAAGTTGCCCAAGCTTTAGAATTAGAGGTGGAACAAGTAAGACTTGTGGCACAACAGTCTTCTGATAGTTAAAAGAAAAATCATCCCACTGCTGTAGGGGCGCATTGCATGCGCCCTGAATATTCCCATGATCGGCATACGCTCTAATACCTCAGTAACACAGGTAAGAAACTCAACTCCAAGTCCTCTTTGCTGTTGCTCATACCAATCGAACGCTTAATCGAATTCAGCCTGTGCCTCAACCCGAAATACAATTAGCAAACTCATTGCTGTATTCCTGCTCTAGAAAGTGCTTGAGCTTTAATGTCCTCCCAAGAGACCACTGATTGAGGATTAATTTGATGATCTGCGAGACGACGGGATAGTTCTTGCTGCTGTGCTTCTATTAGCTTAAGCTGCTCTAGTTCGGCACTGATGCTGTCCCATAGGGCTTGAACTAACCAGATGCGATCGTCAATACTCAATGCTTTGGCTTGTAGTAGGGCTGTCGATCGCTCCATAGCTATACTCCTGCAATAAAAATTACTAGGGTTTACATTTTACAATGATACAATAAGAAAAATTAACATTTACATTTATGTACAGAGAAAGAAGTGATAGAATCTCTGGTGAAAGCGATCGCCAACCTCAAAAAGCTTTAGAATGTTTAAATTCCCTCCGAGCAGAAATCCAACAAACTCATGGTATATATTATGGAGATCTGGTGGCAGAAGTTAGAACAGAAAGAGAAGAGCACATAGATAAAATAATTACAGGGGAACCATGAAAATTGTCAGCTTACCCTCGAATGGTCTGTTCGACTAAAGCAAACCGTTGCTTATGATGCTGCTTACTTAGCTTTAGCAGAATCACAACAAGCACATTTTTGTAGTGCAGATAGACGACTTGTGAATGCTGCTAATAACTGCGGAGCATCATGGGTACATTATATTGATGAGCCATAAGTTGGGTAATTAAAAGATTTTATAATAACCTAAGCGCGAGCAAGATGTTTGCGCTACGCCCACGCTACGCGAACGCACTACAACCATCTTTGACTTGCATCGGGTACTGTATCACATGTTCCTATCTTATTGCTAGCCAATTTCCCAAAATTAACACCCCTATTGCTACCAAAAGGTCTTTTGTGCTATTATTGTAATAATAGAAAAGGTGTGCGCCTATATATAAATTGCCAAATTTTCCTCAATTAAATAGCAGCGTACACCGGCGGAATCTGTCATTGAAGAAATTCCTGAATGCTATTGGTGTGGAACACCGCATCTTGCCAGTGGGAGACAGCCTAGAAGTCTGTTCCACAGATTTTTATTGGGGCGCAAGCATTGTGGGCGCAAGCATTGTGGGCGCAAGCATTGTGGGCGCAAGCATTGCGCCCCTACCGAGATTTGAGATTTGCGATCCGCCATCAGCACATCATGATAAAGCAAGCAGGGATAAAGTCTTACGGCGCTTTGTGCTGTAATGAAGTACACTTTTCCGGAAGTCCCCCTTATTAAGGGGGATGCGAGGGGGAGCAAAAATTTACCGCATAGCAGAGCAAACTGCTCTATCCGCGATCGCGTTTTTGGTCATGGCCGTGATCGCTTAATCTGTTGCTTTGGGTAAATGGTAATAGAAGAGGTTCGTATCTAATGATACCAAATCCGGTTACAATGGAGCCGTTTTGAGCAAACGGTGAAATCCCCGTAGAGACGTTGCATGCAACGTCTCTACAGGGTGGGCATAGCGGGTATATCGATACCGGATTTGGAATGAGATCGTGATGCGTTGCTTGCCCACAGCTGGATTTAGTCCAATGCGAAATGTTGCACGATCTAAATCGGTTTGTGTCACTTGGGGATATTCATCATTATGGACTGTCTTTAGTGGAAGTATAGCAAGCGATCGCGAGATAAGTAGATTTGGTATGAAAAACAGCAACTATGTTAAGAGAAGTAAACATAGGTCAGACTCTTACCAAGGACAAATGACCAATGACCAATTTGAACCTCTTTATATTCCTAAATCTTGTAAAGCTAATCTTATTTGTTCTAAACGTCTGCGGTTCACCCCTAAATCAGACTCTCCTAACCGTGAAGCTGAACGTATATGAATCACTTTTTCATCTTCGGGAAAATAAAATTCGCCATCATCAACAAATCCTAATAAAGAACTACTTGATTCTGTGCGAATATAATTTTCAGTTTCTTCTACAATAGTGGTTCGTGGCACAACACTTAAAACTTTTAACAATACTTTTTTTGCCGTTACTCGGTCAGTTTGATAAGTAATAGGTTCAATACTATGGGTATCATCTCCATTTTGACTGACGACACAATTGGGTGAAGCAGGACAGGATTTTAAAAGTCCTTGATTAATTCCTAAGTCTTGCGGTGCAGTGCCTCTTAAACCAAAAATGGCTATACTAGGAGGCTGAATTGAAGGACTGGCTACAACGGGAAAAGCAGAAAAGCAAAAACTGAGAATAAAAGTAACAATAACTGTACAAACAATGCTGAGCATAATTATTTTTGGCAAAGGCTAGATAAAAGTAATTATATCACTATTAATGGATATTTATAAAAATAAAATAGTGGAGGTAAACATCAGTACAGCCAAGGGTTGGATTGGTTTGGGCGCAAGCATTCTGGGCGCAAGCATTTTGGGCGCAAGCATTCATTGGTGTCAACTTAAGCTAGGGATAGCTTAATGCTTAGCTTCCACACCCGCCAAGAGTTTAAACTCTTGGCTAATAGCTAAAGTCCACTCAAGTGGACTGAAGATTGAGTCATCTTTAGATGACTTGAGCTTAAGCCAAGGAACTTAAGTTCCTTGTGGGGTAAGGGTTTCACCTTAAGTTGACACCAATGGCAAGCATTGCGCCCCTACGGAGATTTGAGATCTGCGATCGCGTTTGAAGTAGGTACTCAAGCACTTCATAGACTATAATAAGCAAGCCACGGACGCAAGGCTTACCACCACGCTTTTCAGGCTCAATAGTAATAATGTCTCGGTAGTTCATAAACTGGCACTAGGGAAAAATGTCTACTTAGCATTATAATGATGTAGTTTGAATAGCAGCTAAAAGCTAGGAGCTTGAAAAAATAGTGAAAAAGTTAGTAATCTTGGTCTTAGCGACTATGATTTTGTGTGTTGGGATGAGAGTTAGCGTTGAAGCAGCGACAGTTAGGGCGAAAAATTTTGAAGATATCCAACAAATAAGTCAACTGGGAAAGGGGAGTAGAGTAGAAGAGTTAATGGAGAGCCGTGGGTTAGAAGTCTATTTAAGCGGAAGTAGTTGGATTATGAAAGGGAGTCGCGCTAGTATACAAGAATTTGAAGAGTTGTGTTATGAGGAAAGGGGAGAAGTTTGGGTAAATAAGAATATAGGATATAGGGTAGTGTGTCAAGTCAGAGATTAGAAGAATAATATCATGTTCGGTTGCTCACTTACACTTTAGTGGCAATAAGGCAGGAGGCAGGAGGCAGGAGGCAGGAGGGAAGAAAGAAGGTTGCAAGGTATCCGGGAATTATAACTGTTTATCCGAACTTGATATAAGGAGAGTTTTAGTTTTAGTTTACTGGATTTGATATGAGCTTGCAATCAATTTCTTAAGATGATTTTTCATTAATAGTGGTGCGTTACGGCTAGCGCCTAACGCACCCTACAATATCATCAATCTAAAATCTAAAATCTAAAATTCCAGAGATTATCGAGATTTGAGATCTGCGATCGCGTTTTTGGTCATGACCGCGATCGCTTGGTCGGTTGCTTTAGGTAAATGATCATAGAAGAGGAAAAGACATTTTTATGGTCTGCTGAAACCTGTCTCTCGACATAATTCCTCGCGAATAACTCGCCTTAATACATCTTCTAACTCTTCACGCTCTTTCGCCTGCCGCAAAGTTTCGTTAATCAGGGTCTGATAGCCACGTTCCCCTGCTTTCAATTTGAAGTATTCAATGAGGTTTGTATCTAGTGAGATCGTGATGCGTTGCTTGCGCACAGCTGGATTGAGTCCAACGCGAAATGTTGCACGCTCTAAATCTGCTTGTGTCACTTGGGGATATTCATCACTCTCATCAGAGGTTGGTGAAGAAGAGATGTTGCTCATTTTTGTCTGCCTCTCGCATGGAAATAATACGAATTTCATCTTTTGTTTCGGTATGTACGATCACTATGACCCTCATACCTAACAACCCAAGAGTGACCCAACGTTGCTCACCATAGGGCATACGGTCATCTTCAAATGTGAAAGTTGGACCAGAGAAGACCCGTTCAGCGTCGTTAAAATCAACTCCATGTTTCTTGAGGTTGCTTTGCCGTTTGGGTTCGTGCCAGGTGAATTGCATATTTCAGATTATGCATATGATTATACATAAAGGACACAAGTATTTTGGGCGCAAGCATTTTGGGCGCAAGCATTTTGGGCGCAAGCATTTTGGGCGCAAGCATTTTGGGCGCAAGCATTTTGGGCGCAAGCATTTTGGGCGCAAGCATTGCGCCCCTACCGAGATTTGATATCCGCGATCGCATTTTTGGTCATGGCTGCGATCGCTTGATCCGTTGCTTTGGGTAAATGGTAATATTTGCCACCGGCATGTTTGGCTAATTCTTTGGCAAAGCCGGTGGAAATAAACTTATTCTCTGTATCAATTACCAACAACTGTATCCCTAGGGCTCGAATGCGACTGGCAATGTCCAGCAATTCTCCTTTAATATCCGGCTTTTCCCCTTCTGGTATGGGTTCACCGAGGGAGCGAGCCAAGGGAATATTACCCCTGCCATCAGTAATGGCGACAATGACTACTTGACCGATATCTCCTGACAGTTGAGCATTTGTCCCCACTCTCACTGCTTGAGTTAAGCCATGAGCTAGGGGGGAACCACCACCGCAGGGTAAGCGTTCTAAACGTCCTCGTGCCAAGGCAATAGAACGAGTTGGGGGTAAGAGTACTTCTGCCTGTTCTCCCCGGAAGGGAATTAGGGATACTTGGTCACGGTTTTGATAGGCTTCTGTCAGTAGTTGCATGACTGCCCCTTTAGCAGATTGCATTCGGTTTAAGGCCATGGAACCAGAAGCATCAACTACAAATACTACCAAAGCACCGGCTCTCCTCGCCAACCGTTTGGTGCGTAAATCTCCCTGTTCAATAATCACCTTACGGTTCGGCTGCCGTTGTCGCCGA
>JAAHGR010000161.1 GCA_010672425.1 Symploca sp. SIO2E6 | reverse complement strand
ATTGCTAGTTTGGTGCAAAGTCTAGTCCTACATTTCGGGTCCTGTCGGTGGCAGGAAACGTCCATAGTTGTAGTTATTGATAGCGATGCTAACTAAAGGATGAGTACTCATAAGTAATAAGTAATGAGTAATGAGTAATGAGTAATGAGTAATGAGTAATGAGTAATGAGTAATGAGTAATGAGTAATGAGTGCAGGCGAGAGACAATTGAATGTAAGAAACAATTCCCAATTCCCAATTCCCAATTCCCAATCCTCAATTCCCTTGTTTCTCGTGAGTAATGACTATCCTTACTGATTAGTGAATAATCTCAAGAAATTAACCATGAAATTTAAGGGATTGGCCACATCGGTGGCGAAATCTATGACATTGTAAGTATTGGTCTTGGGCACAAGAATGACATCTCCTTCCTCCACTTGGTAGGTATCAGTCATTGTGCTCAGATCTACTAACTCTTCTTCAACCGTGCCATCATTGTGTAAGCGGACAAAGACTACTTCCTCCAGTTTTGCTTTATCTGTGGGTCCCCCTGCGATCGCGACTGCACTGGAAAGAGAACTATTGGGAGGAACCTCCAACTCTCCTGGTTGTTTGACTTCTCCAATAACCCGGACTCGCACTGTTGTGGGGGCAAAACTGGATCTTGTCAATAATCTGCGATTGAGGGTGTCAGCTTCTGCTAAAGAAGGAACAAAGATTGAGTCTCCATCTTGCAGGAGTAGGTCACGGGGGGCATTTGCTGATGAGAGGGAATCCCAGAGATTAATGGTAACAGTGGGAGAATTCCCTGTGGGGCTATAGCGTTTGAGTACAACCTGGCGAATGTCAGCATTTTTGGTTACTCCTCCGGCTGCCACAATTGCCCCATTTACTGTTGGTGAGCGAACGGTAAAATTGTCGGTGTTAAAATTATTGCCAAAGAGAGTTTCGCTACTCAACTGGACAGGTCCAGGACGTTGTACTTCTCCGGCTACATTAATCAGCAAAGGTCTGGTTTTAGTCAGGCTGATCGTTACAGTGGGACGACGCTTGAGCCAAGCATCTAGACGGGTTTCCAAGTCATTTATTAGTTGAGGTACTGTGCGGTCTGCTGCCCTGATTCTACCAATCAGCGGCAGGGTAATTGTCCCATCTGGCAGAACCACCTTCCGTCCATCAAACTCTTCATGATCGAAGACTGTGAGCTGGATTTCGTCCCCTGGTCCTAAGAGATATGTAAATCTCGTATCTCCAGTAGTGGGAGGGAAGAATTTTACCTCTGTTTCCTCCAAAGTCGGGAATTGTTCCTCGGCTGCCTCTAAATTGGGAATTTGTGCCACTGCCGGGAGTTGGGGGAGCAAGACTCCCAACACAATGGCGGTAGAAACTGATCGCTGAATTCCCCCAAAACTCCGTCGTCTCAACCTGCAATTATCTAAGTTCATTAAGCTCTCCCATAGTAGTTCAATAGTCTCTAATAACTAGATTTGTATATAACCTTGCTCGTAATTGTGAGGCACACTAATTTTTCTTGGCTTTTACCTTTTCCCTGTTCCCTGTTCCCTGTAAGGTTACTAGCTCCTCCTTATAGTAGGTTTTGGCATGATGGAAGTAACTATCAGGTTCTCCTTCTGCCCTGACTCCATTAACCACAAGACCTAAAACTTTTTGACCAGAGCGCACCAAGAATTCCTTGGAAGCCTTAGCACTGACCCTATCTATCACTCCTGGTCGAGATAGCAATAAAATACCATCTGTCATTTTACCCAAAGTGATAGCATCAGCTGTCAGTAATAGAGGAGGAGTATCAAAAATGACGAAATCATAGGTCTGGGAAAACTCTTTAATTAGGGAGGCCATGCGTTTGGAGTTAAACAGAGCTAAGGAATTAGGTGGTATTACTCCAGAAGGAAGGACATCTAGGTTATCCATCACTTCTTTGACAGCACTCTCAAATTCAGCCCGGTTGACAATAACTTCGCTGAGTCCTTCGGTATTAACTAATCCCCAGATATGATGCTGTAGGGGGTGGCGCAGATCCGCATCAATCAGCAAGACTCGGCGTCCTAATTGAGCCATCGCGATCGCTAAATTGGCAGAGACGGTAGACTTACCTTCTTTAGAAACGGAGCTAGTAACTACAATCACCTTCAACTCTTTGTCGGGACTCAGGAATTTCAGGTTAGCCTCTAGCATCCTGTAGGCCTCACTGATCACTGCATGGGGAGCATCTCTAACGGGAAGCTGCGGCACCATGTCTCCTGATTTTCTCCTACCAAAGAGACCCTTTCTCCTGTAGTCAGGAATCATACCTAACCAAGTATACCTAAATAACTGCCGCACCTCTTTGGCAGTTTTGATCGATGGGTCCATCAAGTCGAGGACGAAAGCGGTGACGATATAGAGCAAACTACCCGCTATCATTCCTCCGGCTATAATTAGCTTTTTGTTGGGACCAACAGCCACTTCTGGCACCAGGGCGTCGGCAATGATGCGGGCATTCCCTACATTTTGATTTTCTGCTATCTGTACTTCATTGTAATTTTTGAGGAGAATTTCATAGGTAGATTGAGCCGCTGCTAGTTTCCGCTCTCGATCCCGCAGTCCCTCTTGCAATCTGGGTAGGATATTGGCTCTTTGCTGATTGTTAAACTTAGCCCGATCCAGAGCAGCCACTCGATTAGCCAAACCTAGACGTTCTACTTCGGCATTTACCAAAGCTTCTGTCATGCTTTGTTCGAGCTCCCCCATTTGCCAATTCTCACCAGGTACTAGTTGTCTAAAGCCAAGCACCTGTTCAATCCGATCTCCTAATAGTCCTGTTCGAGCAGCTTTGCGGTCTTTGAGATTAACGATTACAGGGTGTTTTTCCTCATACCGAGTTCGTTGAACATTCAATTGCTCTTCTATTTGCTCTACTTCTAGGAGTACCTGCTGAACTGCACGGGACTGACTTAGGGAATTGAGCGCTAAGGCTTGCTCTGCATTTAGACCAAGCTGAGCTTGCAGCGCACTCGAGCGAGCAGCTACATCTTCGAGTTCAGATTGAGTTTGGGAGATTTTCTTGTCTAACTCGGCAATATTTTCCACCGCAAAGCTAGCTTCTTCTTCTAGAGAAACAATATTGTTCTGCTCTTTAAAACGGCGTAAGGCTGATTCTGCTTGACGAAGATTTTCCTGAGTTTGAGGTAGTTGCTGGGCAATAAATTCCCGCGCTGCCACTGCTTCAGCTCGGTTAGTTAGTACATTATTCTGTAAATAGACGTTCATGAGTTGGTTGACTACCTTCGCCGTATCCTCAGGATTCGGACCACTAAAGGAAAGTTTCAACACATCTGTGCCTTTGATCCCTTCTACCGTAAGTCCTCCCAGGATGTATCCAGGCTTTACTGCTTCACCTTCTTGGTTTTTGAGATCCAGCTGCTCTATAGTCTTTTCAATCAGGGGTCTAGAAGTAATAACTTGGGCTTCTGTATCCAGAGGAGTATTAATAAAGTTATTGAGAGCTTCCAACTCACCAATTTGCTCTCCTGCCTCAGTACCTATGCTAGACACAATTCTCTTCTTCAACAGCAGTTTGCCTTGAGCTGTATAGCTAGGCTTTTTTAATAAGGCAGCGGTAGTTGCCAACATAACCGTCAGCAGCAAAACTAGAGTACCCGGTAGCCAACGCCGTCTGAGAATTAGCCAGTACTTTTGAAAATCGATATCTTCTACGTGCTGTTGAGATTCCATAACCAACTCAGGTAATAGGAAAGGTTCAGACTCCTTATCCTTCACATCAACAATCAAGGCTTCTCTTGAAACCATCTTATACTAACCTGTTATTATTATTTTCGTTGGCCAGTGATTGTTTCAGTTCCAGGAAAGGGTAAGAGGGAGAACTTATTTATTCGCTGCTGAGGACGATTGGGCCAGGGTAATATTTTTGAGAAAGGATGCACAAAACCGTTCCGAGTTTTTAACTTCTCCTTGTCATCAGGGACAGGGACAGGTTGGTGGTCATCAGGGACAGGGACAGGTTGGTGGTCATCAGGGACCTGTTCGAGTAGTTGATTATACACTTTCAAGGTATTGCTAGCAATATCGTCCCAGTTATGGTGAGTCTTGATATACTCTTGCGCCTCCTTAGCCATCAGAGCCAATTCTTGAGGATGAGTGAGTGCCCAATCAAGGGATTGCACACAGGCTGGGACATCTCCCACGGGGAAGAGCATCCCTCGTTGCTTACCGATTCCTAGTAGTTGCCGATGCACGGGAAGGTTGCTTGCTAGTACGGGAATTCCCTCCTGCATGGCTTCTAGCAATGCTAGTGGTAATCCCTCTACTTCCGAAGGCAAGACAAATAATTTCGCGTGCCGCAGAATTTCTGCTAGACGGGGGCCGTTGAGTTCATTGGTGAATACTATATCTGGGTTATCGGCAGCTAGCTCAAACAGTTTAGAGGTATACCCCCCTGTATCACTGGTTCCCCCAACTAAAACTAGCTTATAGCCTTCTGGCTTCAGAGTTTGAAAAGCTCTAATGAGTACATCAGGAAGTTTTTCGGGTACCAGCCTGCCCATAAACATTATATATTTACCTGAGCTCAAGCCCAAGGAACTGCCATATTGGAAGTTGGGATCTGATGTCCCAAGACTTGATGGGGCGTTGGTGATATATTCGGTATTTATATTATAGGTCTGCCTAAAGTAAGAGTTCAGTTCCTCAGAAACGACGATTAACCGATTAGCAAAACGTACTGCAGCTTTCTCTCCGAGATGGATGAGTTCACTAGAAATTTTAGACCATTTAGCCCGGCGCCAATCTAAACCATGGCAGGTGACGACTACTTTGGCAGTAGTGGCTACTTTTGGTAACCAAGTAAACAAAGCTGGACCTAGAGCATGGAAGTGAATGATATCATAGCTTCCTCCTGTGGAGGCGATCGCACCCAGGGCAGAGCTCAGGAGGGCATCCATTCCCTTTACCTGTAAGCAGGGTAAGGAAATGACTCGAACTCCCTGAATACTATATTTATCGATAGTAAGAGAACCAGTGTAAGAGGAGCGGGCAAACAAATCTACAGAATGTCCCTGTCGAACGATGCGAGAGTATATTTCTTCACAGTGGTGCTCGATTCCTCCCTGTTTTGCGGGTAAGCCTTTAGCCCCAATTACTGCTATTTTCATAATTATACCTGGGTAAATTTTATGCTGGTTCGGCTAGGTGAATATTGAAGGCTAGAAAGAATCGGATTTTAAAAAAGAAAATCAAGTTTTTGATAAAAATAACGTTATTAAGTCAATATTCAATAAGGAATTTTAAAATTATCTACGTTAACTGTCAATAGTGTACAACTTCAACTTAATGTTCATTATACTACTATGGTGTGAAAAGTTTGTGAAAATTTTTCATTTTGGGCAAAAAATTCTTAACCAACGAAAAAAGGTAATGCTGAGCTCTACTTCTAGATATCCAGAGCCAATTGTTCTCTTTGAATTATCTCAAGCATTAGGAAAGGCTAAGTTCTTTAGACAAATGGTTTTCCTGTTGCCAGCGCTCCCACATTTCACGGTAAACAGAACCAACAACAGTGCTCGCACTGTAAGGTTCTGCTGCCTGAACACAAGCTTCGATTGGGTAATCCTCTGGATGCAGCAAGACTTGACGCAAAGCATCAGCAATAGCCGCCGTTGTACGCTCTTGGCAAACAACTCCACTGTGAGCATCAAGCAAGTTGGGAGTTTCACCGCAGCGGGTTGTTACTATTGGCGTACCGCAGGCAAGTGCTTCAAGTACGACTACAGGTAAACCTTCGTAAGCACTGGTTAGGATAAAAGTGTTGCAGATACGCATCAATTGGGCAAGTTCTTGCTGTGCTAAGGCTCCTAACAAGGTTACCTGGGCTGATAATCCCAATCTGTCAATTTCAGTACCAAGCTCATCTTTTAAATCCCCATCTCCTGCTATGAGTAAGTGAACCTTGGGTTCATTCATGGTAGCGATAGAGCGTACTAGTAAGAGCGGGTCTTTTTGGGCGTGTAGGCGACCAGCAAATAGTACAAAACGGGTATCCTCTGGTAAACTCATCTGCTGTGCCAAACTGCGTCTACCTTGTTCCCTCTCTTCCAAGGTTAAGGGATAACAAATTTCGTTATCCACTGTATTTTTGATGTAGGAAACTCGGTCAGCAATCTTGGGGTAATGCTGCTGGTAATGGTGCAGTGAGTTACTGTTACAAGATAAAATCTGGTCAAACTGACTAATGAGGAAGCCCTCAAGAGCTAGATACACTGCGGGTAAATGTTGCCAAAGAATCGCATCTTTCTTGCCGGAAGAGTCAATTTGCTTCTGAATATCGTTGTGTACAAAGAGTGTTTTTTCCCCAGACCAATTACGAGTAGCTAGAGTCGGTTCTAGCCGGTGAAAGTGCATGAAATCAGAACTTAAGCTACGTCCCCACAGAGCCGCTGTATATTTTAAGGTCGTAGGTACTAAATGCTTACGATTATCATCTGGCAAGGTTAACACAGGCATAAAACTAATGGCTTTGCCTGCCACCTCAGCATCTTGCCATTTGCCTAGGGGGTGTGATGAATCTTCTTGGGTTCCTACCAACCTTACTTCAAACTCTATCGGGGAGTATTTGACAAAGGAGCGTATAACTGTCTGAATCCCACCAATGCTACTTTGCCAAGGGTTGAACTGGTAGAAAATGGTCAAGATTGGTTTCCGCATAATTCTTTTCAATGAACAAATTGGAGCACCTTGGTCCCCTATATCAAATTACCTCTATCGTCTTTCTACCTAGAGCAAACGATTTTCCTTTCAGGGAATGTAATCAGACCTGTTAAGACAGCTGTCTTACACCGGTTAGACCTTAATACTATTTTTATAGTTAACTCATTTTTGACTCCTTTAATAAAAATTAACGCTTGCTTGAAGTAGCTTAACGATCACAAGTCAGAAGTTCACCGTGAAAACACTTACGTTAAACTACACAGGTATTGTACTTGAACTACCGTTTTTGCACAATCTTTTAAAAAAAATTCTTTCGGAGTGAGGCAGCAGGGAGCAGAAACATGATCGGTATTTTCGTAGTTTCCCATGATGCAATAGTGATTTTTAATACATTAATCACTTACCTTTATTTCTAAACCCTACCTTTGGAAAGGCTTTCGGCTTATTTTCACAACCTTCCCCTAAAATCTTTGGTGTAATATCCCCTTTTGACTCAGAAGATGAAACCTTCTACTCTAGTTTCACTGACTCTTGTTACTGGTGCTCTTCTCCTTAATGCTGCTGGATTAGCAGCTGTTGAGAGAGCCTCTAGACGCATGTCGGGTTTTTCCCTAGATAGCCAACACTACATTTATCTAGAAAGTTCTCGTAACCAGATTACGGAAGTACCCACCGCGCAAATACAAATTATCGATGTAGCGAAAAATTCCTGTGTGAGGAATGGTTGTCTTAAAACAGAATACGATCGCTCAGCTTATAATTTGACTAACCAGGCTGCGGAAGATGACTTACTCCAGAAAACTTTATCCCTCCGGCAGCGTTTGCGGCTGACTCGATTGAAAGTTGGCAGAGAACTCCCAATCCTAGTTCGTTCCATTAGTTCCCGCAACAGCGATACAGTTCAAGTCCGTTTAACTGAGCAAACACCCCCCCTACAAATCCAGCTACAACAAAGGTATCGTCCCTCTAATCTATCTGGAGGTACTTCGGATTTAGACCGTGCTTCGATGCGCTTGGTGGTTGATTATCAGTATCGTCGCCTAACTATTGGCAATTTGAACCATTATCGTGATGCCGTGAAAAAATATGCCATCCGAGAAGTGCGCCTGTCTCCCAATGGACGTAACTTGGTAGTGCTGATTGATCTGACTCAACCTGCTTATGATGGAATTTTGCAGACTACTTTAGTGCAAAGTTTCCCAATTTGGCGGTAAAAAAATACAATCTAGGAAGATCTGGCGGAAAGCTCTAATGATGCCAACACTGTTAAATAATCGCTATCGGGTGCTCCAGAAGTTGGGTGCGGGGGGGTTTGGTCATACTTTCCTGGCGGAGGATACCTATTTGCCTTCCGGAAGGCGATGTGTGATTAAGCAACTCAAACCTGTAACCAACGATCCTCAAGCTTATCAGCAGGTGCAAGACAGGTTTCAGCGAGAGGGAGCAGTTTTGGAGGAGTTGGGGGAAGGACATAACCAGATTCCTCGCTTGTATGCTTACTTTTCCGAAGCTGGACAATTCTACTTAGTACAGGAGTGGATTGAAGGTCAAACCCTGACGCAAAAAGTGGAACAGCAAGGAAGCTTGGCTGAGCCGGAAGTGAGGCAGATCCTGATTAATCTGTTACCGATAGTTGATTATATCCATAGTTACCACATAATTCACCGGGATATTAAACCCGATAACATGATTATGCGGCAAAAAGATGGTTTACCGGTGTTGATTGACTTTGGTGCTGTGAAAGAAGCAGTGCAGACAGCGGTACACGCACAAGCTGGTGTCATGCCATCAATGGTGATTGGCACTCCTGGGTTTATGCCTCCCGAACAAGGCGCAGGACGCCCAACTTATGCTAGTGATTTGTACAGTTTAGGGCTAAGTGCAATTTTTTTGCTCACTGGCAAACTACCTCAACAGTTGGAGAGTGATCCTCTAACCGGGGAATTTTTGTGGCGTCAGGAAGTACCGAATCTACATTCTAACCTGGCAACGGTAATCGATCGCTCGATTCGTTTCCATTCTAGCGATCGCTTTGCTAGTGCCAAACAAATGCTAGATGCCCTACAAGCAGAAAGTTCTATTTCCGAGATGGCAACTGTAGCGGTGGCTCCTGGTGTGCCCCAAGGAAACCAGCGGACTCCAGCCAGTAATAATTCTACCACTGCAGCTACTGTTGCCGTTGGTCAAGCTCCTGCTCGACAAGGTAGTAGGGGTAAATCAGTGATCATTGGTTTAGGCATTGCTGCGGGTTTACTCGTTACCGCTGTTGCTGTTGGCTTGGGTTTGAAACAACCTTCTGAACCGATTTCAGAAACACCTACTAGCGAACAATCTTCTTCAGAAGTCTCTCCCTCCCCATCTCAATCACCAATAAATATATCTCCAGAAGCTTCTCCCTCTCCATCTCAACCACCAATAAATAAATCTCCAGAAGTATCCCCGTCACCATCTCAATCACCAATAAATAGATCTCCAGAAGCTTCTCCCTCTCCATCCCAATCACCGGTAACTAAACCTCCAAAGGTTTCCCCATCTCAACCACCGGTAACTAAACCTCTAAAGGTTTCCCCATCTCAACCACCGGTAACTAAATCTCCAGAAGCTTCTCCCTCTCCATCCCAACCACCAGTAACTAAATCGCCAGAAGTTTCTCATTCTCCGGAATCAGAAAACAATGACAACAATGCTAATCCATCTCCCAAAATTCCTGCCTTTCCCCCAGGAACTCAACGCAAAGCGGTAGAATTTGCTTTGGGTAAGCCTACGAAAACATCGAGGGGTTTGTGGAATACTCGTGCAGTGCTTTATGAAGAATATATTCCCAATCAAATCAGCCTGGGATATTTATTTGACCCTTCTTCTGGGCGTCTGCGGCAAACCGAAGTATCCTTTTACCAATCGGTGGGACTCGAGCAGATGTCAGAAACCGTCAATAAGCTGCTCAATAATAATGCTTCGGATAAAGTTAAGCAGGGACTAGCATCAGTATATCAGCGTCGGGCTGATAATTATGAGTTTGTCAGTGGTCGAGGCGATCGCTTGAAAGGGGTGATTCAACGCAATGAGTATGATCGCATTTATGTTGGTATCTGGGAAGCGGATTTACACTAACTATGTTCTCAATTTCCCAGCATTCAAGAACTCCGACTTCTTAAAGAAGTCGGAGTTCTGGGCAGTTGGGGATCTGTTACGCTAGTACCGTAGGCGATCGCATTTTTCTGGAACCCAAGATTACGGCATTACGGATATTAGAAGAAATCACCGAAAGCGGCGGGAAGCCCATTCCTTCAGGGATGGGAGGGATAGCCGCCCGCCGCTTTGTTGTTTGTTGTTTGTTTTTTGTTTTTTGACAAACAACTAACAACTAACAACTTGCTAACGCTTGCATCCCACGTAATGCAAGTCGTGGGATGAGTTAACACAGCGGGACACTCCCCAAGAATCTATCTGCCCAATTTACCCGCATTTAAGAAGCCCGACTTCTTCAAGAAGTCGGGCTTCTGGGAGTGTCCCGGTTAGGAAGAAGTCAGGGTTTTGGAGAACTCCTGGTTACTCATCTAGCAGCAGTCGTTTGAAACCAATACTATTGGGCAATTGACAATCTGCTACAAACTGCCGATAAGCCAATTCTCCCTCAATTTGCGCTTTGATAAACTCCGTGTTGGGTAGCGTTCCTTGCCGCAACCCGGCATATTCCAAATAACTCGAAAACTCCCACTCTCCAGGCTGATCCACCAACCCGGCTTTAACAGGATTAAGATGAATATAGCGTGAAAGATGCAGCAGATAATCATCTTCGTTAACATGGATACTTTGAAACCGTCCCTGGAACAATACCCCAACCCGATTGAAGCGCTGATTAATTGCTTTTGTGTAAGAAACTGAGAGGGATTGCATCGCCTTAGACAGGGTTTCATCCCTCAGATAGACCAATAAATGGTAATGATTAGGCATCAGACAATAAGCAACAATATCCACTCCATTGCGAATAAGATGGTGCTTGATTAATCGCAAAAAATAAATATAGTTCTCACGCTCGAAAAAAATTGCCTGGTGATTATTTCCCCGATTGTAGATATGGTAAAAGTTACCAATTTGCAATAGAATTCGTCTTTGGGGCATGGACGTAAATTACTTTTATCTGTCTTTACAGCAGTTTTCGCTGTTATGTGGTACACCTTTATCCCCCCAACCCCCCTTAGAAAGGGGGGCAGTAAAAGTCCCCCTTTCTAAGGGGGATTTAGGGGGATTTTTCTTACTGTACCTCATAACATCGCAAAGCGCTGTATTAGTATGCCATAAGATGAGCGAACGTGTGGGTTAGAGAATCTATCTTCCCAATTTACCCGCATTCAAGAACCCCGACTTCTTTAAGAAGTCGGGGTTCTTGGAGTGTACCGGTGAGGAAGAAATAACCGCAGGCGATCGCATTTTTCCAGGTTTTTGGTAGTGTGGAACTGGCATCTTGCCAGTAATCAGTAGGAGAGGTAGCGATCGCGTTTTTCTGTAACCCAAGATGAGGGCATTACGGATATTAGAAGAAACAACCAGACCAGAACAGTCCTCCAGAATCTATCTGCCCAATTTACCCGCATCTAAGAAGCCCGACTTCTTCAAGAAGTCGGGCTTCTGGGAGTGTCCCGGTGAGAGAGATTTTAGGTTTATAATTTGCCTTGTTACCTATAACAGTATGAGGATGCTCTAGTTGACAATTTTGGCCGTTTTTTGTATTATATCTAATAATGGAATAGGTGTGGGCATATAAACTATTTTTCCAGATTTTTCCTTCTCCATGACTAATCCTTCCATCTACATCTGGCGTCAACCGGCAGAAATCTTTCTCGCCGAATTTGCCAAGGCTCTCGATCAACCGGAATCGCAGCCGCTGTTGTTTCAGGTGTGGGGTATCGGAGGGGTGGGAAAATCTACCCTGCTTAGGAAATTACAAGAAATCCATCAGCAGCAGGCGGATCTTGCTGGGGTTTCTTTTGGCTTTACGATGGATATCGAGACGCCGATTAAACTGATGGCAACTCTCTATGAGCAGTTGCCGAAACCTGATCTTCCTTCGGTATGGAAGCGAGATGTGGGGAAGTTGAGGCTACCGGCTGATCCTTTTACTTCTGTTTATCAACAATATCAGCAAACGATAACAGCGCTACAAACTCAACCAGTGACAGGAAAATCGGTGCTACCTGAGCAACAAAGCGCCTTGAAGGATTTGCTGGAATTGGGGACAGTTACTGCTTTATCTACTATAGGTTCCCCGGATATGGCCTTGGGAGCCATCGGGAAAGCGGTAGGCATGTTGAGAGATGCTCCCCAAGCGATCGCTTCCGGTAAGGAAAAGGTAGAATCTCTATTACAACAGCATCCAGCTACTAAGGGGAAAAAGGAACTTCAGTCACTAGTGCGGGAACCGTTACCCAGGTTAACTGAGGCATTTGTTCAAGGGTTAATCCAGAAAGCTCAACAGCGCCCGGTGGTACTATTGTTGGATACCTATGAAAAAGCACCATCCCAGCTGGATCTGTGGTTGTGTAAATATCTACTGAGGAATAGCCAGTTAGCATCTTACCGGATTCGTTTAGTTGTAGCAGGGCGGCAGTCTTTGCTCAAAACTGAATATTGGCGAAAATTGCAACAAGACCAGAATTTAGTTTACCAGCAACCCTTGGAAAGATTCGATCAACCCCAGACGGGGGAGTATCTCGAACAAATCGGTATCGTCGAATCAGATAAGGTGGAAAATATCTATCAAGTCACCAAAGGCTTACCTTATTATCTCAATTGGATACAACGGGAAACAGCAGCTGGGAGAGAGCCAGATTTTTCCCAAGGTAACCAAGAGATTGTGGAACTGTTGCTGCAAGGACTCAATTCTACCCAAAAACATATGATGAGGGCAGCAGAAAACGCAAAAGTCATATATTTTAGTAAGATGGTTGTGCATCAATGTATCCAAGTAGCAACAACGATGATGAATCTTGGTTTTTTATGGC
>JAAHGR010000160.1:2466-12729 GCA_010672425.1 Symploca sp. SIO2E6 | reverse complement strand
ACAACCAACAACCAACAACCAACAACAAACAACCAACAACCAACAACCAACAACCAACAACCAACAACCAACAACCAACAACCAACAACCAACAACCAACAACCAACAACCAACAACCAACAACAAACAACCAACAACCAACAACCAACAACCAACAACCAACAACCAACAACCAACAACCAACAACCAACAACCAACAACCAACAACCAACAACCAACAACCAACAACCAACAACCAACAACCAACAACCAACAACAAACAACTTGTGAAAGTTCCTATGCAATTGCGAAATTCTCTGCGTCGGACAAAAATTGTTGCTACGATTGGGCCTGCTACTAGTAGTCCAGAAACTCTCAAAGAACTTGTCAAAGCTGGTGCTACAACTTTACGACTCAACTTTTCCCACGGCACCCATGAAGATCACCACCGTAATATTCGCTTGATTCGCCAAACCGCATTTCAACTGAATCGGCCAGTGGCTATTTTACAAGACTTGCAGGGCCCAAAAATTCGCTTGGGGCGGTTTGAGAATGGTTCGATTGTAGTCAAAAAAGGCGATCGCTTTACTTTAACGAGTGAATCACTCCCTGGTACTGAGTCTATCAGTTCTGTGACTTATAAACCCCTGGCAGATGAAGTGCCTGAGGGTGCTACCATCCTCCTGGATGATGGTAAGGTGGAGATGAAAGTTGAAGAGGTAGATCCAGTTCAACGGGCCCTACATTGTCGTGTGGTAGTTGGTGGTCCCCTTTCCAATAACAAAGGGGTCAATTTCCCCGGTGTCTACCTCTCGATTAAGGCTCTTACGGATAAAGACCGACAGGATTTGATCTTTGGTTTAGACCAAGGGGTGGATTGGGTGGCTCTGAGTTTTGTCCGTAATCCCCAGGATGTACTGGAAATTAAAGATTTGATCGAAAGTGCCGGTAAGGAAGTACCGGTAATTGTCAAGATTGAGAAACACGAAGCCATTGAGCAAATGGATGCCATCCTCTCCCTAGCGGATGGGGTGATGGTTGCCAGGGGTGACTTAGGGGTAGAATTACCAGCAGAGGATGTCCCCATCCTACAAAAGCGACTGATTGCCACCGCCAATCAGCTGGGAATCCCAGTAATTACTGCTACCCAAATGTTGGATAGTATGGTCAATTCCCCAAGACCAACTCGTGCCGAGGTTTCCGATGTCGCTAATGCGATTCTTGATGGTACTGATGCCGTAATGCTTTCCAATGAAACTGCTGTCGGCAAATACCCAGTAGAAGCAGTGGCAACCATGGCACAAGTTGCTCGACGGATTGAGCAGGAGAGGATTGTGTGTAATGCACGGGAAACCAAACGTTCGATTCCCAATGCCATTTCCAATGCAGTAGGTCAGATTGCTGAACAATTGGATGCTTCTGCTATTATGACCTTAACCAAAACCGGTGCTACTGCCCGAAACGTCTCCAAATTCCGACCCCAGAAACCCATTTTAGCAGTAACCCCCCATGTGGATGTGGCCAGACAACTACAACTAGTGTGGGGGGTTAAACCATTATTGGTGCTAGATTTACCTTCCACTGGTCAAACTTTCCAAGCGGCAATCAACGTTGCCGAGGAAAAGCAACTCTTGAGGGAAGGAGATTTAGTCGTGATGACCGCTGGTACACTTCAGGGGGTTCCAGGGTCAACCGACTTAATTAAAGTAGAGGTAGTAACTGCGGTTCTTGGACAAGGTGTTGGCATTGGCCAAACTTCCGTTAGCGGCTTAGCCCGTGTGGCGCACAGTACCAAAGATGTGGGACATTTTAATCATGGTGAAATTCTGGTAACCCCATCAACCAATGCCGAGTTTGTCGATATCATTCGCAAGGCAGCAGGGATTATCACAGAAGAGGAGAGTCTCACCAGTCATGCCGCAGTAATTGGCTTACGTTTGGGAGTACCGGTAATTGTCGGAGTCAAGAATGCTACCAACTTGATTCGAGATGGCGCAATTGTGACTCTAGATACCAACCGGGGTTTGGTTTATTCCGGAGCCATGGGAGCAAGTCCTGTGGAAGGGGTAATGATGGTTTAGTTCTAAGCTAAAACGCATTTAAAATGCGTTTTAGCAAGGGAATTGGGAATTGGGAATTGGGAATTGGGAATTGGGAATTGGGAATTGGGAATTGGGAATTGGGAATTGGGAATTGGGAATTGGGAATTGGGAATTGGGAATTGGGAATTGGGAATGGGAGATTTGGATCTATCGTTTCTATTTGATTTCACCAATGTACAATTTAAATGCACAACACCTAACACCTAACACCTAATTAAAATGGCCTTCAGTAGTTATAAAGATATTAGTTCAGTAGTCACTGAATTTCAGATAATCTACACCGAAGCCAATTTCTTAGCTGAAGTTGAGTTTCCGATTTCTGACTACTTCCAAGAAGATCTACAAATCGTCATGGGGGATGGAGTGCCGAATGCTTCGGAATTTTCTATTTGCGAGAATTTAATTTATCCTGTTCTTAAAGAAGTCTGGAAGTGCTATCGTCGTAATTTTGTTTTGTGGGGACATAAGTCCCTTTACTACAACGAGAAGCTTTCCGGTTTTCCTGAGTATATTTTGGCAAAACGCTCCCCTTTAGGAAAAATTGTGTTTGATAAGCCCTATGTCTTGTTAGTTGAAGCCAAGCAAGATAACTTTAAAGAAGGCTGGGGTCAGTGTCTGGCTGAAATGGTAGCAGCTCAAAAATTGAATGATGAAGAGCAAATAACTGTTTTTGGAATTGTCTCTAATGGCACAACCTGGGAATTTGGTAAGTTAGATGGTGAGGTCTTTACTAAACATATTTTGCCTTGCACTATCCACGAACTTGACAAACTCCTTGCTAAGGTTAACCATATATTTCAGCAGTGTGAATTACAACTCAATCAATTATTAGTAACGGCTTGATGAACCCACCCCTAATATCAAGTTCGGTTGAATACTTACACTTCCTTGGTAATAAGGCAGAAGGCAGAAGGCTCCAGGGCAGAAGGGAAGGAGGAAAGGAGGAAGGTTGCAAGGTAGAAAGAAATTATAAGTGATTATCCTTTCCTTGATATAACCCCCTCACAAGGAAACCCACCCCTAACCCCTCCAAGGAGGGGAACCGGAGGTAGAAGGGAATTATAAGTGATTATCCGAATTTGATATAATTCTACAGAGCAATATGCTACAGTTACTAATAATGGAGAGGCAACGGGAAAAATCCCAGATCCCCGACTTCTTCTATCGGTTTTTTGAGTTAATCACGGCTCTTCAATCAAGAAGTCGGGGATCTTCACAGGCGGATAGCAGATCTATCTTGATGCAATCTTTTGGAGGAGTATGCCCAAGAAATCAGTTTTTTCACAACCACCATATATGTGCGCACATTTTGCCATCGTAAAATAATAGTAGAAAATCAAGCAGAAAGTCAACTGAGAGAATTTAGAATTTAGAATTTAGAATTGGCATCAAATTCCACATATTTGTAGGGGCGGGTTTAGGGTCACCCTTATCGCATTTGACGATAACTGTTGCACAAAACCCGCCCTGTCGATAACCTCCTAGTTACCAAAATTAGTTGTTAGGTATTAGGTGTTAGGTGTTAGAGTCACCCTTATCGCATTTGACGATAACTGTTGCACAAAACCCGCCCTGTCGATAACCTCCCGGTTACCAAAATTATCCCTCAAACCGTAATCACGAATTGGTGAAACAATTCCCCATTCCCAATTCCCCATTCCCCATTCATAATCCATTCCCAATTAAAATAAAAGGAGCCCAATAAAAGGGATGATTAAGACGATTTACCACTGCCGTTGGAAGTTCATCCCCAACCCGTCGGGCAACAATAGAACCTCTTTGCTCTCCCACTGTGGTATCATCACTAGTAATTAGAGCAATTTGCGCTAGTCTCAAGGCTTCTGCTTTTGTCTGGTTACTTTGCAGTGCCTCATAAAAGCTATTCATTAGTACTTGAGTACCCCCATCATCCACAGTCCATAAAGACGCGATCGCGGCCTTGGCTCCTGCCCTCTGCATCTGGTAACCTAATCCGAGAATCTCTGCTCCTGTACCTAAATTACCACCAAGTCCGGTTTCACAGGCGGAAAGTACTACTAAATCGACATTATTCAGATTCCAGTTGCGGACATCGGCAATGGTTACGGGAGTGCCATCCCCAAAGAGAATGAAGGATTCTTCTGGCCTTCCCACCACGATCGCTCCGTGGGTGGCAAAATGTAGGATGGTATGGTCCCCCATTTGCGGTTTCGTGTCTTGGGGATTGAAGGCATTATTGAAGAGTTGGGTAGTGTCAGAAACGGTTTTGGCTAAGTTTTCTACTTCTACTCCCGCATAGGGTAAACCACCAAAGTTAAACCTCTCCTGATTAACTGTGACACTGTGGCTTCCGGTGGTAAAGGCTCCTGCCAGAATCTTGAGTTGGGATTGCGGTTGACTGTCCAGGTCTGTGAGGGAAGCAGCGGTAATATTATTGATACGATAGCGTTGGACTAGCCATTGTTGGCCATCGTATAAGGCAGCTAGGGGAATGTAGCGCAGTTGTCCATCCGGTGCATAAATTAAGGTGGCGGCAGCGGCGGCTTCCAGGTCCTTTTCTAGGGGTTTAATCAGCCAGTTGTAGAGTTGCTGTGCCGGTGGTTTGGCATCGGAGTTGGGATTGCGTAAGGCTTGGCGGAAGCTGACAATTGCCTGATTGAGTTGGTTTTTGCTGACGGAGACAGTGCGACGAATCGGAGGAGAGTCTGGGGTAGTGAGGACTAGTTCCAAACGGTCTTCTAGAATTAGAGGATAGAGTAAGACTGCATTCTGTTGCAAATCCCTCAGATTATCTTGGATACTGAGTAAGTCCTCCAAATCATCTACTAAATCCGGTTTGCGGGTTTTAGGAGTCAGTTGGCTAATCAGGGCTTCTACCTCTGGACTCTCGATAAAATAATTGAAATCGGCGATAATTTGCTCTTGAGCAGTTACTAGTTGAGCCAGACGCTCTTCTTCTTGGGGAGTGCGGTTGCTTTGTTGTCGTAATTGCTGGAGTTCTTGACCGATCGCGATCGCTTGGTCTAAAATTCCGGTTAAGCCTTCCTGAATCTGCTCTTCTGGTGGTAAGCTGGGTATACCTTGAACTGTGGCTTCGTTACCTCGGACATTACGCAAATAATCCTCAAGTTCCTGAACTTTGAGTAAATCCAAGACCTGTTGCGCTTCCAGGATACGGTTTTGTTGTAGTAATAAATCCGCTAGATGGCGATAATCCTCAGCAATAGTTTCCGTATAGGCTTGCTGTTGTGCTGTGGGAAGATTCTGGATACTTTCCCGAATCCCTTCTCTAACGTTAACCGATTGTTTGAAGAAAACAATAGCTAATTCTAGTTGCTGCTGTTGTTCGAGTAGATAACCAATATTACTCAGATTTTCCCCTTCCGTGGCTCGATCCCCTACCTCTTGACTGATGAGTAAGGCTTGTTGATAATAGGCCAAAGCTTTGTCATACTCCGCCAAACGGTGGTAAGCTTCCCCCAGATTGTCGAGAATTGCTCCTTCTCCCCTCCTACCTCCCAGGAGTTGTTGAATAGTTAAGGCTTGCTGATAATATTCTAAGGCCAACTCGTATTTTCCCTGTTCCCGGTAAACTTGTCCTAAGTTGTGGAGCGTTCCTCCTTCGAGCAATTTTTTGTTGTAGTTAATGCCCTTAAGTATAGTTAAGGCTTGTTGATAAGCTGCCAAAGCTAAGTCATACTGTTGGCGATTAGTCTGAACATTACCGATAGCGTTGAGAATTCTCACTTTCCCTAGCTGATTACCACGAGCCAGGTCTGAAGCTTGTTGATAAAATTCTAAAGCTTGGGTATAGTCTCCCAAACTGCTGTAAACTTGTCCGATATTGAAGCGAATGGCTCCGGTATCCTGGGATACCTGTTGATGAATTACTAAAGCTTGCTCAAAAAAATCTAGGGCTAATTGATACTCTCCCAAACTGCGATAAGCTAGTCCCATTTGATTAAGACTCTGCCATTCCTGTCTCTGATTTCCCAATTCCCTAGCAATCCCTAAGGCTTCCTGGAATCTCTCTATTGCTGGTGGATATTGACCCCGCTTGGCAAGTTGCACCCCTTCCTGATATAGTTGAACTACTTGTGCCTTTTTTTCTGCATGGGGAGAATTGGGCAAAATCAGAGGTTCAAGATTTAAAGTAATTGCTAAACCCGGTTTATTGACACCAAGTTCTGACCAAATTGCCGCAGCTTCCTCAGAGTAATCTACTGCCTGCTCAGATGCTCCGAGATGCTCAGAAACTACCCCAAGATTATGCAGGACTACTGCTTCTCCTTTTTGGTCACCGACTTCCTGTAAAATAGTCAAAGCCTGCTGATAGGAATCGAGTGCCTGTTGATACTCTTGTTGCTTCTCGTAAATTCCGCCAAGATTATTGAGAGTTACTCCCTCACCTCCCCGATCCTCAATTTCTTGAGCCGAGGCTAAAGCTGCTTGGTAAGAATCGATCGCTTGCTGATACTCTCCCAACTCATAATAAACTAAACCAATATTATTCAGAGACCCTCCCCGACCAAAATGAACAAATAAAATACCCATCTCCTGCGCTTCTTGGAAATAAGCCAGCGCCTGTTGATACTCTCCCATTTTGCGGGAAACTACCCCCAGTTGGTTAAGGATAATCCATTGCTCATCCCCATCCTCAACTCGTTGATAAATCCCCAAAGCTTGCTGGAGGTAAGCCAGCCCTTCCCGATACTTACCTAACTCCTGAGCCACTAAGCCAGTATTGTAGAGTAGCTTCGCCCCCCTAGCATAGGAAGCAGGTATCTCCTCCTCAGGACAATTACTCAACTCTTGCTCAATCGCCACCGCTTGCCGGTAATTAGCCAACGCCTGTCGATAGTCTTCCCAGCGTTGATAAATTCTACCTATACCAGTTAATGTTATCCTTTGCCAAGCGCGATCGCGACAACTTGCACCATCTGCCTGGGGAATTGCCACAGCTTGCTGGTAATAATCCAATGCCTGTTGATAGTCTCCTAACCTGTCGTAAACACTACCAATCCTGTTGAGAGAGATTCTCGCACCGAAATCATCATTGACTTCCCGTTGGACTACCAAACCTCGCTGGTAGTAATCCAACCCCTGTTGATATTGCTCCATGCTGTAGTAAACCCTCCCCATTTGGTGAAGAGTTGTCCCAATACCTACCTTATCGCCGATTTCTTGATAAATTAATAAAGCTTCCTCAAATCTAGCCAAAGCTTCGCCAAACCTAATTTTGTCATACAATTCCATCCCCTCCGCCAGCAAGTGATCGGCTGCTGGTTTTTGGTTTTGATTAGTCTGCGCCTGGGTTATAATAGGTGAGAGCTGAGCCGCCGCAGGCAATAGGGGAGAAGTTACAACCCATAGGGGTGTAGCAGCCAGGATCAGGTATTTCCAATAGGGAGGCATGTTAATCAAGGAAAAGGTTAACGGTTAAAGGTAGCTACAGGAGCCAATTTAAGCATTCTCATTTTATCTATCTCCAGATAGCAAAGAAGTTACGCAAAAAGTTACCGAATCGTCATTAGCTAGAATTGAAAAGAGGGGCTAGCAACTGGACAGCGGTGGGAAGAGACAAACCATTGGTCAACAAAGCATTTGCATAAAAAGATGATTACTTGTACAAACTGTGGAAAAGTCAATCCCACTGATGGGCGTTTTTGTTCTGACTGTGGTGTTCCGATAACCCGACTCTATACTAGCACCCCATCGAGCCATTTAACCTCCGGCACCTGCTTGCGCGATCGCTATATTATCAAACGAGAATTAGGACAAGGAGGATTTGGCAAAACTTACCTGGCAGAAGATAAGGGACGTTTTAATGAACTTGTTACCCTCAAAGAGTTGACACCAGTTAATCAGGGAACTTTGGCTCTCCAGAAAGCAGAGGAACTCTTCCAACGGGAAGCGGTGATGCTGCACCAGCTTTCGTCACCGCAAATTCCTAGGTTCTGGGAATTTTTTCGCGAGGGAAGACGGCTGTTTTTAGTCCAAGACTACATCGAAGGCAAAACTTACCAGTCTTTATTGGAAGAGAGAATAGCCATTGGACAAACCTTTAGTGAAGCGGAAATTATCCAGATTTTGCGGCAACTGCTGCCAGTTTTAAGCTATATCCATACTGTAGGGGTCATTCACCGGGATATTTCTCCAGATAACATTATCTGTCGTACACGAGATAAGACACCAGTGTTGATTGACTTGGGTGGTGTCAAACAAATTATTCAACCAACCACTGTAGGTTCTCAAAATCCTCCAGCTTCTAGTAGCCTAACTCGCTTAGGTAAAGTTGGCTATGCTCCTGAGGAACAGCTGCGGTTAGGCATTGCAGCTTCCCATAGTGATTTGTATGCCTTGGGAGTTACTGCTCTAGTTTTGATGACGGGAAAACAACCCCAGGATCTGATTGATCCTAATACTTTAAACTGGCTTTGGCAAGACAAACTCTCCCTGAGCCAGCAGATGAGTCATCTTCTCTCCCGCATGGTTGCTCCACAACCTGCTGAGCGTTTTCACTCAGCCGAGGAAATTCTGCAACAATTGCCAGCAGCTAATACTGATGTTTCAACTACGCAAATGAGCCATACTATCCCTGTGACACCACCGCAGGGGACATTCCAACCTGCACTGGTAAATAATTCTGGTTGCGGCAAACTCTTTGATGAATCCGTTAAAGTACCAGCAGAAATCGCCGGTTGGAATTGGGGAGCTTTTTGGTTACCGGGTTTCTGGTGCCTTTCCAATCAAGTTTGGCTGGGACTAATTGCTTGGGTGGATATCAGTTTTATTACCCTACCTTTAACCCTTGGTTTAACTTGGCCGATTGTAGGTATAGTTTTAGGTATTAAAGGCAATGAATGGGCGTGGAAAAGCCGCCGTTGGCAAAGCATCAAGGATTTTAAAAGGCATCAACGGGGATGGGCATTTGTCTCTTGGTTGATTATCAGTAGTCTGGTTGGTTTACTATTGTTGATTCTGGTGCTGATTCTAATTTTTGGTATTGCTATAGCTGGGATAGGATGAGTCATATCAAGTTCGGTTGAATACTTACACTTCGGTTGCAAGAAGGCAGAGGTATCCAATCTCTTTCTAGTATTACTAGCGAGCAAAATGCTCGCACTACCTAATTTACAATAGGAAGCGATCGCTTTTGGTGTTGTAGGTTGGGTGAAGTGGAGCAAAGTTCCACGAAACCAATTCTCAATTCTCAATTCTCAATGGGTATTGTAGGGGCGGGTTTAGGAATAACCTATCCCATTTGACCCAAATATTGGGATCAAAACCCGCCCAACACCGTCCCCGGTTAGCGCAAACTATCCCTTCTGCTACTATTAGCGAGCAAGATGCTCGCACTACCTAATTTACAATACGAAGCGATCGCTTTTGGTGTTGTAGATTGGGTGAAGTGGAGCAAAGTTCCACAAAACCAATTCTCAATTCTCAATTCTCAATGGGTATTGTAGGGGCGGGTTTAGGAATAACCTATCCCATTTGACCCGAATATTGGGATCAAAACCCGCCCAACACCGTCCTCGGTTAGCGCAAACTATCCCTTATGCTACTATTAGCGAGCAAGATGCTCGCACTACATGATTTACAATAGGATGCGATCGCTTTTGGTGTTGTAGATTGGGTGAAGTGGAGCAAAGTTCCACAAAACCAATTCTCAATTCCCAATTCTCAATGGGTATTGTAGGGGCGGGTTTAGGAATAACCTATCCCATTTGACCCGAATATTGGGATCAAAACCCGCCCAACACCGTCCTCGGTTAGCGCAAACTATCCCTTCTGCTACTATTAGCGAGCAAGATGCTCGCACTACATGATTTACAATACGAAGTGATCGCTTTTGGTGTTGTAGGTTGGGTGAAGTGGAGCAAAGTTCCACGAAACCAATTCTCAATTCTCAATTCTCAATGGGTATTGTAGGGGCGGGTTTAGGAATAACCTATCCCATTTGACCCAAATATTGGGATCAAAACCCGCCCAACACCGTCCCCGGTTAGCGCAAACTATCCCTTCTGCTACTATTAGCGAGCAAGATGCTCGCACTACCTAATTTACAATACGAAGCGATCGCTTTTGGTGTTGTAGATTGGGTGAAGTGGAGCAAAGTTCCACAAAACCAATTCTCAATTCTCAATTCTCAATGGGTATTGTAGGGGCGGGTTTAGGAATAACCTATCCCATTTGACCC
>JAAHGR010000160.1:0-2366 GCA_010672425.1 Symploca sp. SIO2E6 | reverse complement strand
AAGCGATCGCTTTTGGTGTTGTAGATTGGGTGAAGTGGAGCAAAGTTCCACAAAACCAATTCTCAATTCTCAATTCTCAATGGGTATTGTAGGGGCGGGTTTAGGAATAACCTATCCCATTTGACCCAAATATTGGGCTCAAAACCCGCCCAACACCGTCCCTGGTTAGCGCAAACTATCCCTTCTGCTACTATTAGCGAGCAAGATGCTTGCACTACATGATTTACAATACGAAGCGATCGCTTTCAGTACCAGCGAAGCTGATCGCTTTCTCTGGTACATTGGGTAAATGTGATTCTCAATTATGCTATTATTAGCGAGCAAGATGCTCGCACTACATGATTTACGATACAAAGCGATCGCTTTCCCTCAAATTTACGGAATTTTATTCCAGATCCCAATTCTAAATTCTAAATTCTAAATTCTAAATTCTCAAGTTGTAGGTTGGGTGAAGGGGAGCGAAACCCAACATTAATTCTCTGTAGAATGCCACTGTTATATCTCCTTTACAATATAACTTCAATGATAGAGCTGAGCAAAATGTTCCAGGAGTAGGCGATGAGTGAAAATATAGCCACCACCATCTTTTTGCAGTAAGCCACATTCAGCAGCATAGTCGAGAAAACGGGCATAATTCCAGGGGATATGACCACTTCGCCAGAGGATCAGGCGTAGTATGAAGTGTTGAATACAAAAGATACCTGAACCATGTCCCCCAATCAAGCCACCTCCTATTAATCCACCACCCACTAATCCCCAGAAGAGAATTGCAATTGTGTTGGTGAAATCAGTAAAACCACCAAGGAGGAAACCTAATAGTACACTGATCAGTAAGCCAATACACCCAAAAATAAAAGTGAAGACTATAGCATTAGTAACTACTTTCCAAATACCTTGATTATGAACTAAGTTTGACTCTATTGTAGGTGACTTCTCAAATCCGTCAAAAAATCCATAAGCCAATCCAATGGTAACTTCAATTATTATCCAATCCCTCAAAGGAAGTAGAACATAGGATGAATCAAGTAAACTGTAAAGAACAGAGGCAACAAATCCAAAAACCAAACCAAAGCCTAGTCCTGATAATATATTTTTTCCTACTCTTGACCATGACCATCTAACTTTTACAGGCGGTTCGCTTGAATCTACCAATAGCCTGAAAATTATCATAAAAATGAATGATACTGGAGGAGAAAACAATGCTACAAACCATATTATTGAGAATAATGAATTATCATTAAATCTCGTTGAATAATGATAAATTATTGCGTAAGTTAATGAAAGAGCAAAACTACTCGATAAGCTTGTATAAACGAGATTATCATCAATATTATTATCCTCAGGAAATAACTGCATTATGAAGAAGCAGGCAACTACACTGCTGCTCAAGCTAAACACTAAGCCATAAATTATGGGTAATGCCAGGATTGACCTGTTGTCATCGATCAATGAGTAAATATACAATCCAGAAGGGATCAAGCCAACAATAAATGTAATAACTTCTATGGTTACAAAATGATAAGCAAATTCATGGCTATCTTTCTCTATCCATGTTGGTTGCATCTGCTCAAGCAAAAATCTGGTTTGGGACTCTTGAAACATTTTGCTTGCCAGCCAACTCAGCCAGTGTATAGTCTGTTTTTTTGAAGGTCTTTGCCTACTGCTCCGTCGCTCAAGCATTCGTTCGATGTAAGCATTAAATAAATGCTTAAGAAGTCTTTTGGGAGTTATACTGGACAAATTTTTAACAGATAATCCTTGATAAGCAAGGATCATGATATTCAGGAATAGGGGAGACTTGGTTAAATCTTGCAATGCTTGATTGGTCTGGATGAGTTTCCTTAATCCGGCTAGATCTTCACTGACATTAGCTAAGTAGTCATCCACTTGCTGTAGTGTTAGCGGTTGTACAAGAATCGCGCTGGGGAAACTGAGGCGGTTAGAAACGGTTTTATCGTCTCTAATGCAAGAGCAAACTACAATTTTTTGATACTTGTCACTGAATTGGTTGATTTCCCGTACACAAGCCTCACGACTGTCTAATCGAACCTCATCTAAGCCATCCAAGAGCAGTAACAACTGCTCATTTTTTAACCATGCTTTCCCGGTTCTTCTGGGAACTTGGTACTTAGCATATAGTTCCTCAACTATCCATTGAGCAATTGATTGCTTTCTGTCACTCCAAGAAGAGAGATTGAGTACAACCGGAATGGGTTGCTCAACATCTTGCTCAGCACGGTCAATTAAATCACGAGCCAACTCTAGAAGTGTGGTTGTCTTACCCGATCCTGGTTTTCCTAAAATCAATAGCCTACGCCCTGGACTAAGGGCATCTAGTCTATCAATAACTCTAGTGCCAGGGGGTA
>JAAHGR010000016.1 GCA_010672425.1 Symploca sp. SIO2E6 | reverse complement strand
TTGTTTGTTGTTTGTTATTTGTTGTTTTTTGTTTTTTATTGGTTAATGTTTTTCTATCTCCCTTGTCTCCCTTTTCTCCCTTGTCTCCCTTGTCTCCCTTGTCTCCCTTGTCTCCCTTGTCTCCCTTGTCCCCCTTGTCTCCCTTGTCCCCCTTGTCCCCCTTGTCCCCCTTGTCTCCCTTGTCCCCCTTGTCCCCCTTGTCCCCCTATCCCTCCCATCCTTCGAGGGAATGGCTTTCCTGCTGCTTTCGTGATTCTTGGAAATGTGCTAATGCTGCTGAAACTAATGAGATGGTACTCACGAAGACAGTCGAAATTGCCAAAAATACGAAGGCAACCCCTGTCAAAGTCCACATTAACAGGACAGAGAATAGTTGCTGGAGGAGTGCTGTGAATTTTGATAAGACTGATAAAATCATTGATTGTAAGATGCTAAGATGGCCAAAATATCGAAATGACAAAGACAATTAGCGATAGTTGAAGCTAAGACGCATTTAATTTGGTTTAGCCAAATCTTCGCGTACTTGCATCCGGTGCTTCGCTGCATAAGCACTAATTCGAAATTTAAATGCAGCCCAGCTTGTAGGGTTAAATTAACGCTCCATCCTACAACAGCTTCAACTTCGGTGAACTGAGTCTGTTGCTTGGGAGTCAACCCATTACCTCAATGATATTAGAGAAAATGTCTGATTGTCATCCGTGAATTCTCGTAATTTGCTCAGTAAGCTTAAACTGGGAATACGTAAGTCTTGCTGAATATGCCGATTGATTCGGGTAATGAGTAATGAGTAATGAGTAATGAGTAATGAGTAATGAGTAATAAGTAATGAGTCAAAATGTTACAAAACGTAAATAGGGCTTGCTGAATAAGTAATATCATGTCCGGTTGAATACTTAAACTTTGGTGGCAATAAGGCAGGAGGCAGGAGGCTCCGAGGCAGGAGGCAGGAGGCTCCGAGGCAGGAGGGAAGAAAGAAGGTTGCAAGGTGGAAGGTAATTATAACTGTTTATCCTTTCCTTGATATTACACATTTATGCAGCAGACCCTAAATAGGGCTCAAACCCTTGCAAATGACCAACGACAAACAACAAACGACAAACAACAAACAACAAACAACAAACAACAAACAACAAACAACAAACAACAAACAACAAACAACAAACAACAAACAACAAACAACAAACAACAAACAACAAAATTTATTAAATAATCGTGACTTTTGACTGTCCAGGATTAGTTATCTGAATCACACCACCCCAGGCACAATTACAGATTGAAGTTTGAGGTAGTGCTGGAATATTGTTAATCTTGACTTTCATTGCTCCAGGAGTCCACGGACTTGCTATAACTGGTATGCAAGGCTGGGGGGTTAACACTCCCATAGCAGCAGAAGTAGCGGCTATCACAGCTGGATTGGCTAGGGAAGTACACAGACCAAAAGGTGGAATATTAGTAATTGGAACGAAATCCATAATTGTGGCAGCTAAAGGTCCTGCCGCAGTTACTAGTGAGCCTTTGGGAATAACAATTAGGGAACTGGGTGCTGTGCCAAATGGGATACATGTTAGTGATGCTCCCATACAGGTTTGTAGTTGTGACATGATTTTTATTGATTGAAACAATATAAGCGGTTCTCGTATCCGTGAGGTACATCTCTATTCCCTAAATCCCCCCTTAAGAAGATTGAAGATTTTAGATTTCCCTCCTAAATTTATTTATGGGCTTGTGACCGTTTTAATTTTTCAATTCTAAAATCCAAAAAAAATCTAAAATCTAAAATCTAAAATCTAAAATCTCTCTGGTTACCCCAGACTAACTTGTGGAGCAGATATACTTATTACAGCGGATTTGATACTCACATTTGCAGGGGTTATTTCTAGGCTGCTAGCACCTACTGTCATCGCGATTTTTGCTGGTGCGCTCATCTCAATAGTACCAGTAGAACTCACCGTAATCTTCAAGCCTTGGTCATTCAATTCGCAACTATGACCACCCTGAGTTTTAATGATAATTTTATTACCCTGATCTTCTAAGCGCACCTGATGACCATTTTTAGTTTTGACTTCTGCAAATTTTTCACTGTCATCGAGGTGTATTTGATGACCGTATACGGTATGGAAGTAAACGCCTTTGTGACTACCCCCTTTATCTTCTTCTACAAACTGCATTCTATGACCGGTTCTGGTGTCAAATGTCCGTAGACGGACTTTACCTTCCTGAATCGAGTCATTCACATGTTCTGGTGGTTTATCTTTACCGTTCCAGACGCCACCCAACACGTAGGGTCGATGGATATCTCCATGTTCAAAGCCTACTAGCACTTCGTCATCTATCTCTGGTATACAATCGTTACCCCGATTGGCTCCGATACCATAGCCAACGATTCTTGCCCAATTGCTTTCGTGTTCCTCGGTGAGGGTGGGAAACTTGACTCTGACTCGTCCCCAACCTTCAGGATCTTCATTTTGGGTGACAATACCGACAAGGAGAGTTTCTCCTGGTTGCAGGTGAGTTGCGGGTGAGAGGAGGGATAAGAGATCTCCTCCCCGTAAACCCCGTACACTGAATTCGGTGGTGTAGACTCGTTCGTGGAAGAGATGACGGGTTTCCGTGACGTAGTATTTGCCACTGTATTTCCCCATATTGGACAGTTCCACTACCTTGCCCGGTCGGATGTCCGGATTTCCTTCTGCTTTGGCATCGGCATGGACAAATTCCCCTCCAAGTTCGTTAAATAAAGCTTTAGCCATAGTATCTGCTTCTTTGGGGGTGAAAACCGGCTGATCCACTACAATCATGGTGGGACTTGGTGGTTTACCGTTGAAGCTGGTACTGGTATCAGAGCCTTTACCATTGTCAGTTTCTGTCAATACCTGCTCAGCATTGGCAGTCGAGACAATTGGCTCCTTTTTGGTGTAGTCCCAACCCCGCACTTCAACACTACTCACCTGTTGGGCACTACTGACTCGGACTCGGAAACTGTGCAAATCTTTCAACCATTCGAGTCCCAATGAATCGTCAACTTTCGGTTTGCGGAAATTGAGTTTACCATCTTGAACAAATAGTTCAAAGCCATTCCGAGCTGCTCGTTCCCGGAAAAATTCCATATTAGTCTGATTTTCCTGGAAAACATAGTCATGGGGCGCACCACTAGGATCAATCGTACCTTTGGGTATCTCCACTTCCCCAGCAATCTTTTTGATAATGTCACTATCAGTCATATTCTGGAAAGAGCGGTTGTAGCGTCCCCGGTGCAGGCGATGGGAGACATCGTAACCCCGAATAATCATGGGAGCCTGGGAACCACTGGTGAAGTGGGTTTCCATTGCCGTAATTTCCCCTTCCAGGATTTGGCCTTCTTTCTCTTGTTCAAACTCTTGAGCTTTGGTTGTGCTGGAACCAAAACCGATTTTAATGGATTTACCGATGGCAAACAATTCTTCGTGACGCCAAGTTTCGTCATTTTTGCGCCCAGGATGGAAATCATTTTTGATAATTAGGGTAAACATTCCTGGCAAATGAAGGCTCTCTTCGACCGAAATTTGGAGAATATCCTCGATTAAACTCTCGTCGGCTGGTTGACCGTCAATCTCCAAAATCGGCTCAGCTATGTAGGTGACTTTAGGCATAGGTTGAGGAAGTAAAAAGTAATGAGTAACAAGTAACAAGTAACAAGTTTTGAGTTAATGGATGAGATAAACTCTAAAATCTAAAATTAACTCTTCCATCGACTATTGCCAAAACGATCTACCTGATGAGAATTACTCATACTTGGTTTTTCCACCGGTTCATCTATCTCCTCAAGAGTTAGATCTACCTTTGCCCTTACTGGTGTGCCATCAGGCAAAAATAGAGTTAGTGTGTAGTTGAGACTAGTCAAAAAGCAATTAAGGTAATCCTGTTTCCCCCAAACAAATATATAAGTAGGTGGACGTTTTTCTTTACCTTCCCCTCCTTCAGCAAAATAAACTGCTTTAGCAAATGGCTTGAGATAGGAAAGGACATTTGTACCATCCTCATAGGTATCAAACACAATATCTTTGATGGTAAGTGAGCAAGGTTCGGGATAGGCAAAGTTAACCTTAGAAAGTCCTTTTTTAGTACGCGCTCCATTGTCCTTTGTCAAATTAATGTTCTGTGAGAAGGACAGCTGGTTGGGATTGAACATAAATTTGATGGTTTCTCCGCCATCCTTTGAGAGTAGTTGAGCTTTTACTAGTGACATTTTTGTTGTTGGTTGTTGGTTGTTGGTTGTTTGTTGTTGGTTGTTGGTTGTTGGTTGTTGGTTGTTGGTTGTTGGTTGTTGGTCGTTTGTTGTTTGTTGTTTGTTGTTTGTTGTTTGTTGTTTGAGAATTGGAAATATCTTCCTTGTCTTCCTTGTCCTCCTTGTCCTCCTTGTCTTCCTTGTCCTCCTTGTCTCCCTTGTCCCCTCCATCTCCCCATCTCCCCATCTCCCCATCCCCGCGTCCCCGCGTCCCCGCGTCCCCGCGTCTTCTAATCACCAAGGCAAACGATCGGAATTATAACTACCCTGCCTCTCTTTTTCTATTGCCAAACGCTGCTTGATCAAGCTGTAGATTTCCCTGGCTAGAATCTCTAAACTCTGGGAATCCTCTTTGGTATCATCTTCTGTTGGTTCTACCGAGGAGATGACTTCACTCACTGGCTGCTGTTCTGTTGTTTCTAGTTTAGTTTGGATCAGACTATCTCGCTGGTTAGTCCTGTTGGCAGTTTCGGCATTGACTGTGCGGAATCCTTCAGGAGTGAAGACTAATTCCTCCGCTGGCTCTTCTGGATAGCGCTGAATTATACTTGGTTGACTATCAACTGACTTTCTCTGTTCTATACGACGTTGGATTACTGGTACTTCTGGTTCAGTAGGGGTACTTTCTCCTAATAATTCGGCAATGTTAGACCAAGATGTAGGGGTATCTGTACTGGATGCTGAGGGACGCTGGATAACTGGCGCTTCAGGCTCAGTAGTGGTACTCTGTCCTAATAATTCGGCAATATTAGACCAAGATGTAGGAACATCCATACTAGAGGGTCGATTCGGAAACCCGGTTTCTTCGTTTAATGTACTAGAATTTACTGTAGCTGCTGGCATTCTTTGGATAGTTTTTAATCCATCGGAGTTTGCCGCGTTGGGATTGTATACCTTGGGTTTCACCGATAAATTATCGCCCAAATACTTCGCTCCTACAGCAGATTGACCAATAGAATTTGAGTGACCTAAAGGACTAAGTTGAGCTAAATTGTCTAAAACTGTTGGTAGTGCAGGGGATTTATGGTCTGCTGAAAGTAGTTGCGCCACGGTTATTTCTGTATCTGGTTGATGGAACCTAGCTTGAACTGTAGGGGTTGTTTGCTCAAAAGCCAACTCAGATATCTCCGGACTAGTTTCCCCAGCAGCAAATGATGGTAAACTTGTTTGTGTTTGTATCTCTACCTCTGGTAAGGTGGGTGCATCCAATTGTGGTAAATTTTTTGTGGGAGTATCTCGCTCTTTTGGTGTGTTTCCAGGGAGTAAGGTGCTCCCACTACTATTGTTTGCGGCACTTGGGAATGTTTCCGGTAAGCTGATCTGAGTAGATTCGTTAGTTGCAGTTTCTAAGAGGGGTTCTACTGTTTCTGAGGTTACTACTGCATTGGCTGGTGAAGATTTTGCAGTTAGCTTGGGTTGTAGAGTAGTTGTCGAGTTTTCCGATAATGATGGATTGATCACTGTTGCATCGTCTATCAAACCAGGTTTTTTCTGCACCAAGGCTTGAGGCTGGGGAGATTGAGGTAATTTCTGTTGGATTGGGGTGTTAGTCGAAGAAGACTCTTCTGCTAACTTTGGTTGTATGGTTGTTATCGCATTTTCCGATAATGATGGATTGCTCGAAGATGAAGTAGTACTTTCCTCAGTTGCTTGCTGTGGGATTGGGGTCTTAGTTGAGGGAGATTCTTCTGCTAACTTTGGTTGTATGGTTGTTATCGCATTTTCCGATAATGATGGCTCGCTCGAAGATGAAGTAGTACCTTCCTCAGTTGGTTGCTGTTGAATTGAGGTCTTAGTTGAGGAAGACTCTTCTTCTAACTTGGGTTGTAGAGTCGTTGTTGCATTTTCCGATAATAATGGTTCTATCGTAGAAGAAGTAGTACCTTCCTCAGTTGGTTGCTGTGGGATTGGGGTGTTAGTTGAGGGAGACTCTTCTTCTAACTTTGGTTGTATAGTTGTTATCGCATTTTCCGACAGTGATGGATTGCTCGAAGATGAAGTAGTGCCTGACTCAGTTGGTGGTAAAATGCGATCGCTAATCGGTAATTGGTTATCAGTGTTAACCCTTGGTGCTATCGTATCATCCATCAAACCAGCTTTTTTCTGCACCAATGCTTGAGGCTGGGGAGATTGAGGTAATTTCTGTTGAATTGGGGTGTTAGTCGAGGAAGACTCTTCTTCTAACTTGGGTTGTAGAATATTTGTCGCATTTTCCGATAGTGATGGATTGCTCGAAGATGAAGTAGTACCTTCCTCAGTTGCTTGCTGTTGGATTGGGGTCTTAGTTGAGGGAGACTCTTCTGCTAACTTGGGTTGTATAGTTGTTATCGCATTTTCCGATAATGATGGTTCGAGCGTAGAATCAGAGTCAACCCTTGGTGTTATCGCATCATCCATTAAACCAGCTTTTTTCTGCACCAATGCTTGAGGCTGGGGAGATTGAGGTAATTTCTGTTGAATTGGGGTGTTAGTCGAGGAAGACTCTTCTTCTAACTTGGGTTGTAGAATATTTGTCGCATTTTCCGNTCAAAGAGTCTTCAACTAGGTGTTAGGTGTTAGGTGTTAGGTGTTAGGGAACTCCAAGAAATAAATTATGCCAATTTTTGTATCTTACTTTCCCACCTCCCCAAGCTTCCCCAGCTCCCCCAGCTCCCTTGACAATGCATTTTTACCTGAACTTGTCACCAATGGGTAATAACTAATGACCAGTGACCAAAGAGAGTAAATCTCAAATCTATAATTTTACTATGGAGCTAAGCGGATTCGAACCGCTGACCCCCTCAATGCCATTGAGGTGCTCTACCAACTGAGCTATAACCCCGTCTTGCGTTTTCTATCATGCCTTGATGTCGGCATTTAGTCAAGTTGTCAATTTATTGTTTCCTTCTTTTAATAAAACGGATTGGGGGATTGGGCCATTTGGGTGAGATAGCCCATGTAGCTACCCATCAGAAAATAGACTACTAACATGGCAGCTGCCGACATGGCTACTAATGTGCCAGCCAGCATCAGAGAGAATTCTTTGGTATCAAAGGCTTCCTGCATCAGGTGCAATGCCCAAGCTACTAGAACAACATCTAATATGAGAATACCGATCAACATAATTTACAAAATGTAATACTTTCCCTATTGTAGCAGTGACAAATATTGCAGACACTGTCCACTTTGTCATCTTACACAACAAAAGTTAATAATTCCGGAAAGGACGAATCTTCAGCTCGTGGTTAATCGGACCGGAACCTGGTGTCGAGCCAGGTAAGTTTTAATTTCTGAGACACTCAACTGCCCATAATGTAGAAGAGAGGCTAAAAGTGCCGCTTCTGCTCTCCCCTGGGTTAGGGCATCATAAATATGAGCACAATTGCCAGCACCACCAGAAGCAATAACCGGAATTTGTACTTGCTCGGCAATGGTATGGGTTAACTCTAGGTCATATCCTGCCTGAGTTCCATCAGCATCCATACTGGTAATTAACAACTCCCCGGCTCCCCTTTGCTCCACTTCTGTAGCCCAAGAAACCGCATCGATACCAGTGTTTTGCCGTCCTCCACGCACATAGACATCCCAACCGGGATTATTCGGGTCTTGGCGACGTCTGGCATCAATAGCAACCACGATACACTGATTCCCGAAGCGATCGCTAGCTTGATTAACAAAGTCAGGATTACGTACAGCTGCCGAATTAATACTGACTTTATCCGCTCCTGCTCTTAACAATAATTTAATAGTTTCTAAGGATTGGATACCACCACCCACAGTCAAAGGAATAAATACCTGTTCTGCTGTGCGATAGACCACATCAACGATAATATCTCTGTCTTCATGGGTAGCAGTGATATCCAGAAACACCAGTTCATCAGCACCAGCATCGTTATATGCTTGTGCTAACTCCACGGGATCACCAGCATCCTGAAGGTTGACGAAGTTAACTCCTTTGACCACTCGTCCAGCTTTCACATCCAGACAAGGTAAGATTCTTTTGGCTAGCATTTGTTATTGGTTGTTGGTTGTTTGTTGTTTGTTGTTTGTTGTTTGTTGTTGGTTATTGCCCAACAACCAAGTTTATCGCTGATCATGATAAACTTTATTCCCAATTCCCCAATTCTAAATTCTAAATTCTAAATTTTAAATTCCAAATCATGGCAATCGTTAGAAATCAACAACCCCAGGAAGGTGGGAAAAAACAGCAAAGCAAGAAAAAAAGGAGCCGTCGTCCTCAGCGTCAGACAGAAAATGATGTTGACTTGTTGCAGGCAACTGCTACGGCGGAGGAAACTGGTAATCAAGAAGAAGGTATTAGACCTCAGCGTTTAGCAGACTATATTGGTCAGAAGGAATTGAAGGGAGTCTTGGAAATTGCTATCCAAGCAGCCAAAGCGAGAAACGAGGCCATGGATCACCTGTTATTATACGGTCCCCCAGGCTTGGGTAAAACTACCATGTCGCTGATTTTGGCAACGGAGATGGAGGTTAATTGTAAAATTACCGCAGCACCAGCTTTGGAGCGTCCACGAGATATTGTGGGTATTCTCGTTAATCTTAAACCGGGAGACATACTATTTATTGACGAAATCCATCGCCTTTCTCGGATGAGTGAAGAATTACTCTACCCAGCGATGGAAGACTATCGCTTAGATATTACTATTGGTAAAGGCCAGACTGCTCGTACTCGCAGTATCCCTCTACCTAAATTTACCCTGGTAGGGGCTACTACCAAAGTAGGTTCTTTGACTTCACCCTTACGCGATCGCTTTGGTTTAATTCAACGCTTGCGTTTTTATGAGCCGGATGAACTGAGTTTGATTGTACAACGGACAGCGGAGTTGCTCAAGGTGCCCCTGAATGTCGATGGTGCCGAGGAAATTGCTCGCCGCTCCCGTGGCACTCCTCGGATTGCTAACCGACTACTGAGGCGGGTACGGGATTATGCTCAAGTAAAAGGGTTGGCACCAATTAATCAGGAAATTGCAGCGGAAGCGATGGAAGTTTTCAATGTAGACCCCCAAGGTTTAGATTGGACTGACCGATTAGTACTCAGTGTGATGATTGAACAGTTTAATGGGGGACCTGTGGGTTTAGAAGCTGTGGCATCGGCGACAGGAGAAGATGCTCAAACGATTGAGGAGGTGTATGAACCTTATTTATTACAGATTGGTTATCTACATCGAACTCCTCGTGGTAGGGTAGCAACGGCGGCAGCGAGGAAACATTTGGGGTATTAATTGGGAATTGGGAATTGGGAATTGGGAATTGGATGTATCTCGCAGATGTAAGAACTGCTATAATAATCAATTCTAAGTTAATGAGTTGGGATACCTAAAAAAGTCAGGAAACTGAAGCAACTACTACAACAAGCCGGATTTACGCTTTTACCAAAGCGTGGCAAAGGCAGTCATTCCTATTGGGTTCATAAACTTTTGTCAGAGCCGATTGTTTTATCTGGTAAGGATAGTAGTGATGCAAAGCCCTACCAAGAACAACAAGTCACTGTAGCACTCAAAGATTTAGAACAGATGCAGCAAGGAGAATAAGCATGAAATACAGCATTTTAATTCAGTGGTCTGACCCGGATGAGGCTTATGTTGCAAGTTTACCAGAGTGGGGAGACTACGCACGCACTCATGGTGAAACCTATGAAGAAGCTTTGGAAAATGCTAAGGAAGTTTTAGAAGATCTGATCTATGGTTATGAGCAGACAGGAAAACCACTGCCAGACCCAAAAATATTACAGATTGCTTAAAATAGCGATGCAAGTAATGAGTAATTGATTCAATTCTAAAATCTAAAATCTAAAATCTAAAATCTAAAATCTATTATGATTCGCTCCATTATAACCTTAATTTGTATACTTTTAGTGTGGTGCTCGACTGAGCAGGCCATAGCACAGGAAGTGCAGATCCAAAATTGGAGTAAGGCTCAGATTCAACAACTAAATGAGTTGAGACAAGAAGCATTTGCGGCTACAGACAGAGGTGATTTTTCTGGTGCTGAAGATTACTGGAGTCAACTAATTGAACTTGTGCCAGAAAATCCTGTAGGTTGGAGTAACCGGGGGATTTCTCGGGTAGGTCAGAATCAGCTAGAAGCAGCAGTTGCTGATTTTAATCGAGCTATAGAATTAGCACCAACAGCCGCTGATCCTTATCTCAATCGCGGTGCGGCTTATGAAGGACAAAGAAGATGGGAAGAGGCAATTGCTGATTACCAACGGGTACTCGAACTTAACCCCAAGGATGCCATGGCTTACAATAATTTAGGTAATGCTCAAGCAGGAATGGGAAAATGGCAAAAAGCGATCGCTAATTACCAAACCGCAGCTGAGTTGGCTCCGAATTTTGCCTTGGCTCGCGCTAACTATGCTCTAGCACTCTATCAAATTGGGGAGAAGAAAGCAGCTATACGTACTATGCGTCAACTCATTCGCCAATATCCCCAATTTCCCGATGTCAGAGCAGCACTAACTGCTGCTTTGTGGGCAGAGGGAAAACGAGGTGAAGCCCAAAGTAATTGGGTAGCAGTTATTGGTTTAGATCAACGATGTTAGGTCTTTCATTATTGGACAAAGCGCTAAAAGTCTTATCAATTCAGAACTTGAACAAAGTGAAGGGGTTTCACCCCCTCTTAATTCGCCAACAACATCTTTAAACTCTGGGCTAATAGCTAAAGTCCACTTAAGTGGACTGAAACTCTTACCCAGTCGTCTTTAGACGACTTTAGCTATTAGCCAGGGGTTTGAACCCCTGGCGGGTTATCGAGAATGGTGCAAGATCTGAGATTTAACCAAGTCGGTAGGGTTACCGCCTACTGCGTGAACTTGATAAGCTGAAAAAGTTTCCAACTAATCCGATTTAACCCAGTCGGTAGGGTCTGTTCTTATCGGAGGGATCTCGAATACCTCAAGCGTTTCCAACTAATCCGATTTAACCCAACCGGTAGGGTCAACAGCGTAACAAGGTCTATGACCGTCTACGGTTTCCAACTAATCCGATTTAACCCAACCGGTAGGGAGTTCGTCTGAGAGACCTTATATCATGTCCGGTTGAATACTTACACTTTGGTTGCAACAAGGCAGGAGGCAGGAGGCAGGAGGGAAGAAAGAAGGTTGCAAGGTATCCGGGAATTATAAGTAATTATCCGGACTTGATATTACCCAGTAAGGGTTTTAGCCGTCAAATCTACACACCTCTGATTATAGTAACACATCTTGCCCAAAAATGGAAAAAATACACCCCTCAAATTCTTTCCCAGCAAGGCATCGACACACATCAACGAAAGAATGAGGGTTTCAGCGATTTGCCGAGGTGTGTAGATTAGGGTATGAAAATTGCCCTCAAAGCTAGATAAGATAAGACTTTGGCAAATATGAGGATGCAATTTGGCGCGATTGAGCATTATCAGTAAAATCAGTAAATTTTCAATTAGAATAAATGCGATCGCTAGCCTAGTAATTGGTGAAACAACTGAAATGCTACAATGAGAGTGGAAAAAGTAAGTTACTCTTCCCAATTCTCTTGAACTGTGCAAATTACCATTGAGCTTCCTGATAAGCTAATTCAACAGCCTTGGCTCACTCTCTTTCTCGATGACAGGCAACATTAAACATCTAATCCGCCGTCTGTGATGCCGGTTTTGTTCCAGATGCTCGATAGACTTTGTGTGCCTCTGCATAAATCCTTAAAGCTACAGACATTTGCTGTTGAGCCGTTTCTCCCTGTGCCTGAAACCAGGCAAAAGTCTCTGGATCGACTTGGACTGTTGTCGTTACTGCCGACAATGGCATTCGCAATTGCGCCTTAGCAAAAAACTCCTCTGATAATGGTGGAATATCTGATGTATCAATATCTTCGTCGTTCATTGCATCAATTCTAGCCCAATCGGTTCTTGAGGTATTCTTCATAGCGTCTGCGTTCATAAGACAGTGCCTTTCGTAGTGAAATAACACGAATGGTTTCCTGATTAGGTTCCGTGTAGACAACAATTACCACTCGTCCATCCAGTAAACCAATACCAATCCATCGATCTTCACCATAATCATTGCGATCATCCAACTCAACAAGCATAGGTAAGTTGAATATACGGAAAGCATCAGTAAAGTTAAACCCATGCTTGGCAAGGTTGCTTTGGTTTTTACGTTCATCCCACTTGAACTTCATACACTTAAATCTAACATATGAGCCGGAAGGGTTTAGGCGAATTTGGTGAACCAAAACGTAGGGGCGCACCGACGTGCGCCCTTAATGCTTGCGCCCTTAACAATGCTTGCGCCCTTAACATTGATGGTAATCTCTTTAACCAGTAATCTGAGGATAGGTTGACTTAACCGGGAGGTTATGGCAGGGCGGGTTTTGCTCACAATATTTTGGTGAAATGGCCTAAATTATCACGCTTACCCGTCCCTACAGGCGATCGCAAGCAAGCAATTCAACAATTCAACAATTTAACAATTTAACAATTGACAAGTTGTACTCATCATATCGGCAAGCGCCTCACTCGGAAGGCTTCATCACTCACGGAAATAATGGCTCCTGCCTCTAAATCCTCTGTACATTGACCAACAACCTCGCTCAAACGTTGGTTAATCAGGTTATAATTTTCGTTGCCTAGTCTAAATAAAATCACACTAGGTAAAGATTCCCCACTCATCGCTAACAATTGACTAAAATCCAAATCTACAGTTAACACAACCCGCCCCTCGTTCCGAGCTTTGGCTAAAATTCTCTCATCGGGTAGCTTCTGCAAACCTTGCTCACGCAGATGGACGATTTCATGGCCAGCATCCCGCAACCAAGCTACCGTGCGAAGAGAAATTCCCATATCTGCTAAAAACTTCATTTCACTGTTTGAGCAGTTTTGAAAGGATAAACTTGCTCCCTAGTCAACCAAGCTGCATAGAGCAGGGATTGTTTAATATCCTCCGACTCTAAATCAGGGTATTCCTCTAAAATCTCCTCTACAGGTTTCCCATGTGCCACTAAGTTCACAATCAACGAAACTGGAATCCGCATCTCCCGAATACAAGCTTGTCCAGCCATGATGTGGGGATTAAAGGTGATTCTGTCTAAGCTAAACATTGAGAATTTAGAATTGAGAATTTAGAATTGAATTCCGTACATGTGCAGGGTGCAGGTTGAGGATCATCCTTAACCCTTATTGATGATAATTTAACTACAAAGCCCACCCAAGCGATAACTAATCGGTAGCGTAGCTAATGGCTGAGAAGACAGTTTATATGCCCACACCTATTCGATTATTAGGTATAGTCCCACAAACAGCAGCACTTGTCAACAGAAAATGGAAAAATGACCCTTACTTTTAACCAAACTGCTTATCGCACTCTACTAGTGGAAGTACAAGCGTTCGCGAAGCGTTCTCCTTTCGGAGTAGCATCCTCTGGCGAACCGTGAAACCAAAAACGCAGCATCCTCTGGCTTCCCCCTTTCAAAGGGGGACGGGAGGGGGATTCCAAGGGGGATGCGAGGGCGATCAACAATGTACCGCATAGCAGAGCAAACTGCTTTAATTGCGATCGTACTCTTCTTTTTATGCCATAACCATACCACCATCAACGTTGAACACCTGTCCGGTGATGTAAGCTGCTGCGGGGTCAGCGGCTAAAAACCTGACCATCCCGGCGACTTCCTCTGGTTGTCCATAGCGAGCCAGGGGAATATGCTGGAGAATGCCTTCTGGGTCGATATCTTTGGTCATCTCTGTAGCAATAAATCCCGGTGCTACGGCATTCACCGTAATGCTACGACTTGCCAATTCCTTGGCCACGGTTTTGGTAAACCCAATTACTCCCGCCTTGGCAGCACTGTAATTGGCTTGACCTGGGTTACCCATTTGTCCTGTAACTGAGGCAATATTAATAATACGGCCAGAACGTTGTTTGAGCATAACCTTACTTACTGCCCTGGTACATAAAAAGACACCGGTTAGGTTAAGATTAATCACTGAGTGCCAATCAGCAGGCTTCATCCGCAGTAGCAGGTTGTCCTTGGTAATACCAGCATTGTTAACGAGTACATCAACGCGACCATATTTGTCTATGGTAGTTTTCAACAAGGTGTTTACCTGCTCTTCTTGAGAAACATCTGCCTTAAGGGCTAAGGCATTCCCTCCAGCTTCGGTAATTGCCTCTACCACTTGTTGGGCAGCCTCACTTGAACTGGCATAGTTTACCACTATATTAGCTCCCTCTGTCGCCAAGGATAACGCGATCGCTCGACCAATGCCTCGGGAAGCGCCAGTAATGATGGCAACCTTGTCCTTGAGGTTGTGGGAAGAGATCTGTAATGCTTCCATGAAAAAAATCCTCTTTTACTATGTGCTCTAAGAATTTTGCACTAGAATCGAGCCATATGACTAACAAGGTGATTTAGTTTTATGGCAGTCACAAAACAGTTCACTACTTTCCAAGACTTACTCTCTGGTTATGATTTACCTGTGTTGGTAGATTTTTATGCTAATTGGTGTGGTCCCTGTCAGATGATGGTTCCTGTCCTGGAAACGGTGAACTCTCAGCTGAAGGGTAAATTACAAGTTGTTAAAATTGACACAGACAAGTACCCACAACTAGCATCTGAGTATCAAATTGAAGCTTTGCCCACATTGGTACTCTTCAAAAACGGTCAACCGGTAGAGCGTATTGAGGGTTTGCTTCCCGCAGAGCAACTCTTACCCCGATTACAAACTATGCTTTAAGTCGATCGTCATTGGTCATTAGTCATTGGTCATTGGTCATTAGTCATTGGTCATTAGTTATTTGTAAGGGTTTGAATGGGATGAAACACTTCCGATTCCCAATTCCCAATTCCCAATTCCCAATTCCCATTCCTTAAAGTATTTGTAAAGTTTTATAGAATCAATGGTTTTTACCTGAGCAAATGAATAAGCTTGAAGATATGAGCTTGACTTATTGAAAATAATCTTAGAATTAAGATACCACCTATGGATATTTCAGCAGAAAGAATGATGGTGAGCAAGGAACAAGTACTTGCTATCTTTTTGATGCGCTTTAGTCTTCAGCCTTCCAAAGCCACCTTAATAGTGCAAAAATGGCTCAAACAGCACCCAGCAGAGACCTGGGAGACTTTAAAAAGTTTGTTAACTTGTAACCAGGTGATTATTTCTGAGGGAGTACTCAGAATTGTTCCTCAATCTACCACCTTAGAAAGAAGCACAACTAAATATCGAGGTACAGAATACTCAAATGTTCCCCAACCTTTGCCGCGATCGCACGAAGGTAACTCACGGACGATCGGGAAGACATATCGAGGTGTGAAGTATTAAAGCTGCAGCACCTTAGAATTGGGAATTGGGAATTGGGAATTGGGAATTGGGAATTGGGAATTGGGAATTGGGAATTGGGAATTGGGAAGAGTCTACTTTCATGCATAGTAATGAAAATTTTTTCATTGATGCTGCCTCTTGCCTCCTGCCTCCTGCCTCCTGCCTCCTGCCTCCTGCCTCCTGCCTCCTACATTTGAGTCTGATCAACATCAGGGTAAATTAATTTTTCGGGGAGAGTCAGATGGGAGAGATGAACACAGCGGAACTGTTAGTCAAGTGCTTGGAAAATGAGGGCGTAGAGTACGTTTTTGGACTTCCTGGGGAGGAAAATCTGCACGTATTAGAGGCTCTCAGACATTCTTCAATTAAGTTTATTACTACCCGCCATGAGCAGGGTGCAGCCTTTATGGCGGATCTTTATGGCAGGCTCACGGGTAAGGCTGGAGTTTGTCTGTCCACTCTTGGTCCTGGTGCTACCAACTTGATGACAGGAGTTGCTGATGCTAACCTGGATGGAGCGCCGGTAGTGGCAATTACTGGTCAAGTAGGCACAGACCGGATGCATATCGAATCCCACCAGTATTTGGATTTGGTATCAATGTTTACTCCGGTTACTAAATGGACTACCCAAATTGTTCGCCCTAGTAATACGGCAGAAATTGTCCGTAAGGCATTTAAAATTGCCCAGAGTGAAAAACCAGGAGCAGTTCATATTGATTTGCCAGAAAACATTGCGGCAATGAAGGTAACTGGTCAACCTCTGAGCAAAGATAGCCGGGAAAAAACTTTTGCTTCTTTTCGCAGTTTGGGTAAAGCAGCAGTAGCGATTTCTAAAGCCCAAAATCCCTTAATTTTGGTGGGTAATGGTGCGATTCGTGCTCATGCTAGTGATGAACTGACGGAGTTTGCCACCCGGATGAATATTCCGGTAGTTAGTAGCTTTATGGGTAAAGGTGTGATTCCCTACACTCATCCTCTAGCATTATGGACGGTAGGACTGCAACAGCGTGACCATGTGACTTGTGCTTTTGAGCAAGCAGATTTAATCATTGCTGTCGGTTATGACTTGGTTGAATATTCTCCGAAAAAATGGAATCCAGAGGGCAAGATCCCCATTATCCATATCGGTACAACCCCAGCGGAAATTGATAGTAGCTATATTCCCTTAGTGGAAGTAGTAGGGGATATTTCTGACTCCCTCCAAGAAATTATGAAACAGGGAGACCGAGAGGGTAAGCCGACACCATTTGCTGTGGATTTACGGTCAGAAATTCGTGAAGATTATGAACGTTATGCTAACGATGACGGCTTTCCCATTAAACCCCAAAAACTAATTTATGACCTGCGGCAGGTAATGACGCCAGAGGATATTGTGATTTCTGACGTTGGTGCTCATAAAATGTGGATGGCTCGTCACTATCATTGCGATCGCCCCAACACTTGTATCATTTCCAATGGCTTTGCGGCCATGGGTATTGCCATGCCGGGAGCACTAGCCGCCAAATTAGTTAACCCAGATCTCAATGTCGTTGCAGTTACTGGTGATGGGGGATTTCTGATGAATTGCCAGGAATTAGAAACTGCACTACGGGTAGGTACACCTTTTGTCACTCTAGTTTTTAATGATGGTGGCTATGGTTTGATTGGCTGGAAGCAACACAATCATTTTGGGAAATCAGCTTTTGTGGATTTTGGTAATCCAGATTTTGTCAAATTTGCTGAAAGTATGGGCTTAAAAGGCTACCGGGTAAATTCTGTAGCAGATTTGATTCCGACTCTACAAGAAGCAATGGCTCAAGATGTGCCTACGGTGATTGATTGTCCGGTGGACTACGGGGAAAATCTCCGATTTAGTCAGAAGGCTGGGGATTTGAGTTGCAAGATCTGATTATTGCTATATCTCTTTGTACTCTTTGTGTCTTTGTGGTAAATTTGCTATTATTATCTAATAATAGAATAGCCGTGCGCCTATAGATAGTAGCTCCACCAAAAACAAATTGGGTTATCGGCTCAACTTCACCGGTACTGTAAGTGATCGCTAACCAGTGGCGTCGTCAGGGCGGGTTTTGATCCCAATATTTGGGTCAAATGCGATAAGTTATCCCTAAACCCGCCCCTACAATAGGCGCAATATGTGGAATATATGCAATTTTGGCAATTTGTCCCAAATGCAATTTCCTTAATTAGGAAACGAGATAACTATTAGATGCGATCGCTTATCCGTTTCTACCTCTATACTGGCAGGATGCCAGTTCCACGGTGAGCTATTTTTTTATTCTATATTTGTCTATAGGCGCACACCTTTTCCATTATTCACAATAATAGCAAATACTAGCAGCAAACACAACCAAATTGCGGAGATTATTTTGCCCAAAGCTGATAGTAACGAAACCGTAGGACAGTACCACAATTGAATAAGTGATCGCACTTTTTGCTCGAAATTTAATTTCCTTTATCAGCAAATTCAGTAGTGCGAGCATCTTGCTCGCTAATAGTGCCACAATTGAATAGGTGATCGCGGCAAGTTGTCCAGATCCCCGACTTCTTAGGTCAAGTATGTGATTAACTCAGACATTCCGATAGAAGAAGTCGGGGATCTTCAGTCTGCTCAAACTAGGGGGAGCAAATACACTAGGATAAACAGGACAATCCAGACGACATCGACAAAGTGCCAGTAAAGTTCTGCGGCTTCTACCCCAAAGTGGGATTCCTTGGAGTAGTGATTCGGTTTGAGGGATCGCGCCAGTACAAACAAAATCAATCCTAGTCCACAGCTAACATGAAGACCGTGGAAACCAGTTAAGACATAGAAACAACTAGCGAATAAATTGTCGGTTAGACCGAATCCTGTATGGCTGTATTCATAAAGCTGTCCACCGAGGAACATCGCACCCATTAGTGCTGTGATGCCAAACCAGAGGCGCAAACCAGAAACATCATTTTTTTTGAGGGCACTTTGACCTTTGTGCATGACGAAACTGCTGGAAACCAGAATCAAGGTGTTGATTCCCGGTAGCAACAACTCTAATTCAATGCCTTCAGGAGGAAATTCTGGTACGGTGAGGTTGTAAATCAAAAACGCGACAAACAGACCGAGAAAAGTCATACTGTCGGCGATTAGAAAAACAGCAACTCCCAACATCCGGAAATCTGGATGTCCATGATGATGTTCCGCTGCCTCAGGCTCATGATGATAGTTAAGGGCAATTTTCGCCTCGTCTATAGCTGAACTTTGCATATATGGTTGTTGGTTGTTGGTTGTTGGTTGTTTGTTGTTGGTGCAAGGAGGCAGGAGGCAGGAGGCAGGAGGCAGGAGGCAGGAGACAGGAGGCTGCAAGGCTGCAAGCCAGTCCCGATGAAAAATTTCACTACCAGAGAATGAAAGTAGACTATTCCCAATTCTCAATTCTCAATTCCCAATTCCCAATTCCCAATTCCCAATTCCCTACTCCAAAAATTACCCAGCATCTGCCTTAACTTCAGCTAGTAACTCTTCCACCTGTTGCTCTCTGTCAACACTGTAAGTATCTATACCGTAGTCGTAAGGTTCTGCCCACAAAATTGGCTCTTCGGAGAAGTTTTCAATGGCTGGGGGAGAAGTAGTCTGCCACTCTAAAGTTAGAGCTTTCCAGGGATTACGACCAGCTTGGGTTCCACGGTTCAAGCTCCAGAGAACATTGATGATAAAGGGTAAACTGGCAGCTGCTAGTAGATAAGAACCGGCGGTGCAGAGTATGTTGATGGTTTGAAATTGGGGGTCGTACATCGCTACCCGGCGATTCATACCCAATAAACCTAACTCGTGCATTGGCAAGAAAGTTAGGTTCAAACCAAGGAAGGTCATGACAAAGTGAATTCGTCCCAAGGTTTCGTTGACCATCCGCCCAGTCATTTTGGGGAACCAATGGTAGAATCCGGCATAGAGACCTAATACCGAACCACCAAAGAGCACATAGTGCAGGTGAGCAACCACAAAATAGGTGTCGTGGACGTGAATATCAAAAGGAACTGCCGCCAGCATTACACCGGTGAGTCCCCCGATTAAGAAAGCGGAGATAAAGCCGACGCCAAACAGCATGGAAGTATTAAAGCTGATTTTGCCACCCCAGATAGTGGCACACCAGCCAAAAATCTTAATTCCTGTGGGTACGGCAATGAGCATGGTGGCTGCCATGAAGAACATGCGCAACCAACCAGGAGTACCACTAGTAAACATGTGGTGAGCCCAAACAATCAAACCCAAGAAACTAATCGCCATACTAGAATAAGCGATCGCTCGATAACCAAAGATCGGTTTACGAGCATGTACTGGCAATACTTCCGAAATTACCCCAAAGAAGGGGAGGATCATGATATAAACTGCTGGGTGGGAGTAAAACCAGAACATGTGTTGGTAAATCACTGGATCTCCCCCTCCAATCGGGTTGAAGAAGCTGGTTCCAGCAATCAAATCAAAAGCCAGAAGAATCAAAGCTGATGCTAAGACTGGGGTAGAAAGTAGGCCCAGTGCAGAAGTAGCCAGCATCGACCAGCAAAAGAGGGGCATTTGATGAATCGTCATGCTAGGTACTCGCATCTTCAGCATGGTGATCAGAAAATTCATGGCCCCCAAAATCGAAGATGTCCCAATCAACAGCAAGCTCATAATCCAAATTGCTTCCCCCGCCTGAGAACTAATGAGGCTCAAGGGAGGGTAAGATGTCCAACCCGCTTCCGGCGCACCGACGAAAAAGCTACTTAATAAGAGCAAACCGGCAGGAGGTAACATCCAAAAGGCAACGGCATTGAGCTTGGGAAAGGCCATATCCTCTGCTCCTATCATCAAGGGGATTAGATAGTTAGCAAAGGCAGCACCAGCTGGGATAACCCACAGGAAGATCATGATCGTCCCGTGCATGGTCATCAGCTTGTTGTAAATTTCGGGACTTACCAAATCAGAATAGGGTGTGGCCAATTCTGTGCGCATGGTTGCAGCTAAGGCACCACCGACAAAACTGAACAAAAATGAAGTGACTAGGTATTGAAGCCCAATCACTTTATGGTCTGTGTTGAAAGTAAAGTAATCTTGCCAACGTCGTTGCTGTTTTTCAACAACGTGACCTGTATTTTGGGCAGATTCTTGTTGCTCTGCTTGTGTAGTCATAAGAAACTCGTCAAGGGCAAATGAAGGTAAGAGGAGTAGTGATTGAATGAACCACAAAGGCACAAAGAACACTAAGGAAGAGAAGAAGAGTTGAGTTCTGATATTCCTGTCCCCGACTCATGATGGGAATGATCCAAGTGCTTGAGGGTTTGTGAGTCAATGCCCATTTCTTGAGCATAGGGGGCCAAAAACTCACTGTCTGACATCTGAGCCGGATTGAGAGCAATGGTTTCTTCCGGCTTGTCTACACTAGCAAGTAGTTGCTCTTGAACCCATGCCTGATAATCTTCTGGGGTGTCAACGTAGAGTCTGGTAACCATTGCTCCGTGATAGGAGCCGCAGAGTTCGGCACAAATTATTGGGTAATCACCAAGTTTCGTTGGTGTGAACCGCAGTTGGGACTCTCTACCAGGGATGGCGTCTTGCTTAATCCTAAACTGTGGCAGCCAGAAGGCATGTAAAACGTCCATAGCTGTGAGGTTGAGCTGCACCTCTTCGTTTACTCGGATATGCAAGTCCCCAGATACAATATCAGTGTCAGGGTAAGTGAAAATCCAGGCATACTGTAAACCCATAACATCTACTGTTAGGGAAGCTTCTTGACCTTCGGTTTTGGGAGAAGCACCAAGACCTAAAGCTAGTTGTCCTTGAGAGGGAGCAAAGGCAATCAAACTTTGGTCTACATCTTGCTCATCCGTTGACATCTGCTGATGGTGAGCTAGCTGGGAACTGTGATGATCATGGGAAGCCATGGGGTCTAGACCCCCCATGATATTGTAAACTTCAAAACTATACAAAGATAGGATCAAGACAATTACCGCAGGAATCGCTGTCCAGACAATCTCCAAAGGAACATTACCATGAACCGATGGGCCATCTGTCTGGTCATTTTTGCGTCTGCGAAACTTGATCACAGAATAGATCAGCGCTCCTTGAATGAGGATAAATAGACCCGTAGCAATGGTCATCATCGTGTTGAACAGACCATCTACCTGTCCCGCTTCCTCAGAGGCTGCTACCGGCATTAGTCCGTGGTTTTGACCATACCAGAGGCTGATCAAAGTCACGGCAATGCCAATTATCAGAGTTGTAATTTGGCTTGGAATATTCACAGGCTGAAAGTGAAAGTCTGCTTACTCTCTACCAAGGTAAAGCAGGTCAAGGGTCATGTGGGGACTTGCAGTAGATTTTTCGATTTTTTTCAGGATTGCCTGACGATGGCATGAGTTTTTTTGTACAAGACTCAAGATTAGTTTCACCAGAAACCTCTATAAATATTTACAATATGAATTTTATTTAAGGAAAATATAAGATTTCATTCCAGAAAAACTGCAATAATAACAATTCTGAAAAATATCTAAAACTATCGTGATGTGGGAAAACTGTGGTTAAAGTGGTTAAGGAGGGTCGGTTCCCACCGAAGAGTGGTAGTGCATTCGATAAGGGAATGAGCCGGTACTCAAATTTTAGTTAAAGAAGTAGTTCACCAACTCCTGAACTCCTCCCTTCTTGGTTAATTTTGATGGGCAATTGTTGCTATGGCTGAATCAGTCCTCCAGAACCTGGCGTATTCCTTAACCTTTCGCAATCGTAATTTTGTTAAAGTAAAAAAAACATCAGAACCCCAAGAACGTATCCGTCGCCTAGTGTGGAAAATAGCGATCGCTACTTTGTTGTTAATGGCAGTAGGTAGTGCGACACGGGTGATGAATGCAGGACTTGCTTGTCCGGACTGGCCTTTGTGCTATGGTCAGTTAGTTCCTACTGGGCAAATGAACCTGCAAGTATTCCTAGAGTGGTTTCACCGCTTGGATGCATCCTTAGTTGGTTTGAGTACAATTCTCCTGTTTGGTTCATCTTGGTGGCAGCGGCGCTCTTTGCCCAACTGGCTGCCTTGGGTTTCCACCTTTGCCCTTGGTTTAATTGTTTTCCAAGGTGTTTTGGGAGGATTAACCGTAACGGAATTGCTCAGATTTGATATCGTTACGGCTCACCTGGGAACAGCACTGTTATTTTTCATTACCCTAATCGTAATTGGCATGGCGCTGACGCCTTATCAAGGTACGGGTACTACAGGACAATTACCCTGGATCGGCTTAATTGCGGCAATTTTGGTTTATTTACAAAGCCTTTTGGGTGGATTAGTTGCCTCCCGATGGGCATTACATCAATGTTTTGGGGTATCTCAACTTTGTAGTGTGATGAATAGCCATATTGTTGGTGTCCTCCCGGCAACTCTGGCAACTCTGGCAGTGGTGTTGATTGCTTGGCGCTCTCCAGCATTACCTTTCCTGCTGCGCCAGTTGGCTAATTTGGCTGGTGGATTAGTGATCTTACAGATACTCTTGGGTATTGCCACCTTCAAGTTCAAATTACAAGTCGAACCCCTAACTGTTGCTCATCAAATCGTGGGAGCAGCTTTACTAGGCTCACTGGTAGCCTTTACAGTTTTGGCATTGCGGGATCGAGCTATTGCCAGTCAACTCAGGAATTCTCCTGTCAGTACTTCCCCTTAAGGGAGTGTGGGAGGTGTGGAAAAGCGAGTAAGCAGACGCACCAGACGCACCAGACGCGGAGAAATTAAATCCCCCTTCATATTTCGTTAACTTCCCCCTAAAGGGAGGTGAGCAAAGCGCAAAAATTGTTTTATAAAAGGAATAGGTGAATTAATGATTGGGACAAGTGTATCCCGTCAGCATGAAAACTTCTTGCAAGTTATTCAAAGCTACTATCAGCTAACAAAGCCTCGGATTATTCCCTTGTTGCTGATTACGACAGCAGCAGCTATGTGGATTGCCTCTCATGGACAAGTAGACCCTTTATTGCTGCTAGTAACCCTAGTCGGTGGTACTCTGGCTGCTGCTGCTGCCCAAACCCTCAACTGCATTTATGATCGTGACATCGACTATGACATGTTGCGCACGAGAAATCGTCCTATCCCTTCCGGTAAGGTACAATCCCGTGATGCTCTGGTATTTGCGATTGCGCTAGCGGTTCTTTCTTTCACCCTGTTGGCTGTATTTGCTAACCTATTGAGTGCTCTATTAGCAATTTCGGGTCTTGTCTTTTATCTGGGTATTTACACCCACTTACTCAAGCGTCATACTACCCAGAATATTGTCATTGGTGGTGCGGCGGGCTCCATTCCCCCCTTAGTAGGATGGGCAGCAGTTACCGGTGACTTAAGTTGGACTCCTTGGTTATTGTTTACCATTATCTTTCTGTGGACACCTCCCCATTTCTGGGCTCTGGCCTTGATGATTAAAGATGACTACGCCCAAGTAGGTATACCCATGCTACCGGTTGTAGCGGGTGAAGAGTCAACTACTCGTCAGATTTGGTATTATACTTTACTAGTTGTACCTATGTCCCTGCTATTGGTTTATCCCTTAGGAGCATCTGGTGTAGTGTATGGGACAATTGCCTTAGTTTTAGGCAGCTTGTTTCTCAAGAAAGCGTGGCTACTGTTGTGCAATCCCACTAATAATCAGCTTGCCCGTTCCTTGTTCAAGTACTCCATCCTCTACATGATGCTCCTCTGTACTGGCATGGTAGTAGATAGCTTACCGATGACGCAGCAGATAGTAGCAGTTGTGATGGAAAGTTGCCAAACTTTGGCTAGTGCAATCTTAGTTGGCAGTTAACCAATAGACATCTCCAAAAATTCAATATTTACCTAAGTACCATAAGGGTTTCAGGTTCTTTTCTGGGGGAGCATCCCATTTTGGAAAAAACATTACCAAAAGAACGACATGGCAAGGGTTACAGGCATACTAAATGAGACAACTCGCCAAAATGGGATGCTCCCTTTTCTGGAGATGTCTAATAGATATATTTCCCCAAATTGCTTGATGGAGACGCGGGGACGCGGAGACGAGAAGATTAGGATTAATTGACACTCCCACGGCTGTAAGCACGTGGGATTCTTGCTTCATCCAGCCAACGTAAAATGGAGAATTAAAAATTTGGTGATTCTGGAGTATCGCTCCAGAAACCGGGTTTCTTGGGGAGAAATGCTAATATTTCTTTGTTGTCATCAGAAGAAACCCGTTTTCTTTAACGCCTAACACCCATGAAACGCCTGATTTCCCTAGTCGTCAGCCTGATTATCCTCGCAATAATCTACTGGAAAATTGACTTTCAGGGGTTAATCAAAGTATTGGCAAACTGTAACCCCTGGTGGATGGCAATTAGTTTAGGTATGGTGATACCCCTAACCATGTTTACTGCTTGGCGGCTGCAACAGTTGATGCCTAGTTCTACCTTGGGTTTTGGGGAAGCTAATCGCCTCATTCTGGCGGCAAGTGTTCTCAATATGGTACTACCTTCCAAAATGGGGGATATTGCTAAAGCTTATTTTCTCAAGCAGCGGGGTCATTTAGATGGTTCTTTGTCTCTATCCCTAGTGGTGTTTGAGAAAACCTGCGATTTACTCTCCCTACTCCTCTGGTGCGTGTTTGGCTTGTGCTTTTATCGTCAACAAGATTGGTGGTTGGGACTGATGAGTTTGCTGGTAGCAGTTGGCTTAGTTTGTGGTATCTTGTTACTGTCTTCCCGGAAAATGGCTAAAATCTTCTTCCTGGTCAGTAAAAGGTTTGCTCCGAAAAAACTACGTTCTAAGCTGGAAAAATTACAGACATCCTGGGGAGAAATGCATGACTACTTCTGGCGCGATCAGGGACAGTTGTTGAAAATTACGATAACCTCGATCTTCATCTGGTTTCTCCATCTGCTCCAAATCTGGTTATTTATCCTGGCTCTTAACGCTTGGACTCCTTTTTTAGCGAACTTAGCCCTTTCCCCCCTAGCAATTTTAGCAGGTTTATTGCCCCTAACTTTTGCTGGTGTTGGTACTCGTGACGCCGCTTTGATTTGGTTCTACCAGCCTTATTTGTCTACTCCGATTGCTGCTGCATTGGGACTACTTTGTACCTCACGCTACCTACTACCGGCGATTGGAGGTTTGCCTTTTTTGGGACAATATTTGGAGGGTGGAGTAATGAGTAATGAGTAATGAGTAATGAGTAACTGTCCCAATATTCAGGTCAATTGGTATTGGTTACGTTAAATGGGCAATTCAATTCCCAATTCCCAATTCCCAATTCCCAATTCCCAATTTTTAAACCCGATAAGCTAAGGCAAAACGCTCAATTCCTGCTAAATCTGGGAAGATTTGAATCTGTGTGTAACTGCCTTGCTGCTTTAGTAGTTCTACTACTGCCGCTGCTTGTCCTGCCATCATTTCGATTAACCAGATGCCACCGGGTTGTAGATAATCGGCAGAGGTGGTAACCAGTTGCCGGATGCAGTCTAAACCATCTTTGCCACCGTCAAGAGCCAAATGAGGCTCATGGTTTACTACCTCTGGCTGTAACTGTTGTAACAAATTACTGGGTATGTAAGGTGGATTGGCTACCATACCACTACAAAGACCTTGGAGTGGTTTCAGGGGCTCCCACCAAGACCCTTGGTAAAACTTTATCCTTGGGGAGTAACCCAGCCGTTGAGCATTCTGTTGGGCGATCGCTAGAGCCGATGGACTACAATCTACTGCATGGATTGTTGCTTTTGTCAATACCTCTGCCAATCCCAAAGCGATCGCGCCACTACCAGTTCCCAAATCTACCCAATGTCCTGAATCCAATTGAGGATTTGAGCTGTGGCTAACCGCTTCTACTGCTAAGTCAATCAGGCACTCGGTTTCTTGGCGAGGGATCAGGACAGCAGGAGCAACGGTGAGAGCAAAGTGACGCCAATGGGTTACCCCAACTAGGTACTGCACCGGCAATCGTTCCTGCAAGCGCTGCTGCCATAGCTGAGATAGGGAGTTCAGTGGCATTTGTAAGGGAATTTGAGCTCGATCTTTGAATGACCCTAGACGTAATGCTAGTGGTTCAAGTCCAGCAACTTCCTGTAAGAGCCAATCCACTTCTTCTACAGGAATACCAGCTTCCCTAGCTGCCTGTAAGGCAGCTAAACGCCACTGCCAGAGTTCAACTCCTGAGACTAATAACAACTTACCAGAGTTCTAATTGGAACCATTAGAATTAGAACGGAGACTCCGCAAAAACTGTAAGGACTCCCGGGATGGCATCAGGGTGATTTTCTGGAGATCTGGATTGTCCTCCCTCTGTAAGGTAGAAATTAATCCTTCAAGAGGTACCACTTCGATAACAACACTGCTAGCCTGATTTGGTTGTTGCTGTTTATAACGATCTACCATTTCCTGTAGTAAGCTTTTGTCAAAAAAGAAAGGAATTGACTGCTCACCATTTTGTAATTGGATAGTCAGATATCCCTGCCCCGGACCAGCTTTAGCCGCAAATAGGGGTACACCCTGAAATTCTTTACTTCTGGGTTTTTCATTTGGGTTCTGACGTTCCCATTCTGTTATCTGTGCTTCCCAAAGTGGCTGTGCCAATCGCACCTGTTCTTGTTTGGGTATCAAGGCAAAATCTAAATCCTCTTGCTGGCTGCGACTATTTTTCTCGAGTTCGTATACTTCTGCTAAAGAAACAGGGGATATTTGTACACTGTTGCCTAAATTAGGATCTTTTGATTTCAAGTCTGCCAGGAAAGTATTAGCATCTTGCTGACTCATAAAGACTCTGGCTACGTCTACTGTTTGGCTCTCTTGACTTGTTGCTTGGTTATTTGGTGGAAGAGTAACAGTCTGGACTAAGGGTGCTCCTCTACCATCTGTAATGGTAAATACAGGAATAGCTTGCAATCTCTCGGTAATTTCTTCCTCTGGCAGTGCCAGTGCTCCGAGATTAGCTGTAAAGAAAGAACCTAAAAGGGTGCTGCCGACTAAACCTAGGGTTGCCCCCCAGCGAACCAATGATTTCATCACAATTACCTCAGGAATATGATCTTATCTAAATTGACACAACGAGCATCAGGCTCTAGCTTAAGGATGTTCTAATTTTTAGGTCATCCTGATTTTGCCCTATTAATTCTTCTACTTAATTCTAGTCTTTATGATTTCTTCCCTCCTTAAGTAATTGTCTGATTCTAGTTCAGGACTGGATTTCCAGACTCTATTCCATCTCGAATAGTTCCACCAAAATCATTGCTGCGTCAATTGCGATACTAATCTATATCATGTTTCTTGTTGATTGTCAATATTTTTCACCTCGAAGCTTCGCTTATTAAAACGTAGGGGCGCACCGACGTGCGCCCTTAACGACGTGCGCCCTTAACGACGTGCGCCCTTAACGACGTGCGCCCTTAACCTTCCTCAATCGGGATGACAGGATTTGAACCTGCGACATCCTGCTCCCAAAGCAGGCGCGCTACCAAGCTGCGCTACATCCCGGTTAATACTGGTTCCAGTATAACTTACTTTTTGCTTTTTGACAATTTAGCTGTCATCTTAGCTAACAGCCTGAACTTAATCTGGATACCAGAACATACCTTTGATGCCTTCTGGATCCGGCATAAATCCCATTCTCCGATAAAAATTTACCACTTGAGGGTCAGCAAATAAGGTGATATTACTGATATCCTCGCTCCGCAGCTTCTTGATCATATACTTCATCAGGGCTTTACCTAGCCCCTTACTCTGGAAATCCGGGTGGATCACCACATCCCAGATAGTAGCATTGAAAGCATGATCGGAAGTCGCTCGAGCAAAGCCAATTAAGCGCCTACTGTTACCCCGCTGTTGCCACATACAGGTAACCAGAAAACTGTGCTGAATAGCTTTTTTCACCTTGCGCAGGGGACGCCGAGACCAACCAACGGCATCACATAGTTCTTCTAAGTCGTAAAGGTCAACTTCTCGATCCGTACTAAAAAATATTCGAGTTCTATTATCGGTGCGATTGATCGTACCTTCTACGATATCCCCTTCATACTGCTTCTGGGACAAAGCAGTATCAGAACTGCTAAAAAAGCTTTTCCAAAAACCCATGCAGATGTGGCTGTGGCATTGTTCTAATTGTGTCCCTAAAATTGGGCAGACTGCCTTTCCTAACGGATAAGACTCACTGCTTGATTGAGACCAGATTTAATAATAGCAGTTTATTGTGACATAGTCCTAGAATACTGATTCAATCTTCTTAGAGACCCTTTGAAGATTAACTGAATTTTATTATAGCATAATAAAGATGTTATGGTATAATGTCAAGACTATTGTGGATGTGTTACGATCACAGGTAACTTAATATCCATTGCATAGATTAGGATGGGGAGAGTATCAAAATGATACCTAAAAGCGTCTGGTCATCAAGCTTAGCTTGGTGAGAATCAAAGAAGCGTACCACCCCTACTTATGACTGCGGGTTTGAAATCATCCACACGAGAACTTCTGAAGCGCTTCAATCGAGCCTTCCCTCAGTTTTATGAGCAATTTGTCAATAGTGAGATACAATTGCAAAATCTTAGGCTTGCCTACCGACTTTACAAAACTAAACGTGCAGTAATTGAAATTAAATCGGAAGGCTCCAAAAGTGCACTGCATTTTGCTTACCGCAATCAGTCTTTTCTCCTGAGCGACATTTTTGGTGTCCTAGCTGCCTATGGACTGACTATCCATAGCCTGAGCCTCTATGGTCAAATCAAGACACCAATGCTGGTATTTATCAAACTAGTTGTGTCTCGTGGCAGTAAAGCTTTGACGGAGCAAACAGCGGAAAATGTCTGCCGTGCTATTCAAGAAGCTTTAGCAGGAAGCTTTGAAGTCGAAGAAATGTTGGCTGTAGAATTTAACCTTGATGCTGGTCTAGAACAGGTAGAAACAGAATTCTATGTGGATCCAGTTTTCCATCTACCAGCATTATTGATTGAGGCAGACAATCAACCTGGTCTATTCTACAAAGTGATGTCGGCTATCTGGCAAGAAGATTTACTGGTAGTCAATGCCAACCTGTTGGTGTGGCGCGGACGAACCAGAATAATTTTGTACTTGTTAGGACCTAACGAAAGCTTGATTCCAGAATATTTGGGACAAAAGATTGCTGAAGGTGTGCGGCGACGGTTATTGGGTAGTTGTTAAGTAGGGAATGGGGAATGGGGAATTGAGAATTGAGAGAAGTCTTCTGCCTTGCAGCCTTGCAGCCTTGCAGCCTTGCAGCCTCCCGATTGACATTACAGAATTTAAAGTTATGTGGCCTTTTGCTTAAGAGGATGGAAGCCCTGCGGTAAACTAAGCCTTGATCATCAAAGTTTCACTTACCATAGTGGACAACTATAGTTTGGAGTCGTTATTCAATGTCTCACAGCGTCAAAATTTATGATACCTGCATTGGCTGCACACAATGCGTTCGAGCTTGCCCTCTAGATGTACTGGAGATGGTACCCTGGGATGGCTGTAAAGCTGCTCAGATTGCCGCATCACCTCGTACAGAAGACTGTATCGGTTGCAAGCGTTGCGAAACTGCCTGTCCTACAGATTTCTTGAGTGTCCGAGTTTATCTCGGAGGCGAAACTACCCGCAGTATGGGTCTAGCTTACTAGAACATTTGTACCATTGATGGTTCAAGGCTAGCACACTGAGCAATGCCTTGAGAGGTAGGTAACAGAGGGAGCGATTTGCCCCCTCTTTTCTGTAAGTAGGGAATGGGGAAGTGGGAATTGGGAATACGGAGCAGTCAACACTCAACGTTTCTTGGCTAAACTTAGGCTTGTATCAATTCAATCTAAAATCTAAAATCTAAAATCTAAAATCTAAAATCTAAAACATGTGTGGAATTGTTGGTTATATTGGTCCCCAAGCGGCTACAGAGATTTTAATCTCCGGGTTGGAGAAACTAGAGTACCGGGGTTATGATTCTGCTGGAGTCGCTACTGTTTGGGAAGGAAAAATCCATTGTGTTCGGGCAAAGGGCAAACTCCACAATTTACGGGAAAAGCTTGATGCTATAGAAAATCCAGCACAAATTGGCATTGGACATACCCGTTGGGCAACCCACGGCAAACCAGAAGAATACAATGCTCACCCCCACATGGACTCAGCACGGCGAGTGGCAGTAGTGCAGAATGGAATTGTTGAAAACTATCGGGAGTTGCGGGAGGAGTTGAAGCAGCGAGGACATGAATTCCTCTCGGAGACAGATACAGAAGTAATTCCTCACCTTATTGCTGAATATCTACCCAATTCACCCACTCCCGACTGCCAACACGATACACCCCTATTAGAAGCAGTGCGACAGACGGTAAATCGGCTAAAGGGAGCATTTGCCCTTGCCGTAGTTTGTGCTGACTATACTGATGAACTAATTGTAGTCAGGCAACAGGCTCCCTTAACCATTGGTTTTGGTCAAGGAGAATTTTTCTGTGCTTCTGATACCCCAGCTTTAGTGCCCCATACCAGTGCAGTTTTATCTCTGGAAAATGGCGAACTCTCACGACTAACACCTTTAGGTGTTGAAGTCTACAACTTTGAAGGCTCTCGCCTCAAAAAGATGCCCCGTGCTCTCAGCTTTACTCCTGGACAAGTTGAAAAACAGGGATTCCGACATTTCATGCTTAAGGAAATTTACGAGCAACCAGGAGTGGTAAGGACTTGTTTGGATACATATATCAACAGTAATTGGCATCCCCTTGCAGGAGAGGAGGAGCAAGAAGTTGCTAGTTCCCAGAAGCCAATTCACCAATCACCAATTCAGTTAGGTATACCAGACTCCCTCTACGAAAACCTAGAACACATTCAGATTCTTGCCTGTGGTACTAGCTGGCACGCTAGTTTGGTAGGAAAATATCTGTTAGAGCAATTAGCTGGTATGCCCACAATGGTGCAGTATGCTTCGGAGTTTCGCTATGCACCAGCACCGCTGACAAAAAATACCCTAACGATTGGGGTTACTCAATCTGGGGAAACTGCTGATACTCTGGCAGCTTTGGATATGGAACAGCGCCGTCGAGAAGGCTTGGAGCCTGAATATCAGCCACGACTCCTAGGGATTACCAATCGACCAGAAAGTACCCTTGGTCAAATGGTATCTCAAGTTATTGAAACTCATGCAGGTATTGAAGTTGGTGTTGCTGCGACTAAAACCTTTGTCACCCAGTTGATCGTATTTTACTGCTTGGCGCTGGAATTGGCAGCTCGGCGTCAAACCTTGACAAGCTCACGTATTCAGGAAATCATCGCTGGCTTGCGGCAACTACCAACAGAAATTGAGCAAGTATTAGAAAAACAGGATCTCCATATTGAAGAATTAGCCCATGAGTTTACCGAAACTCAAGACTTTATCTTTTTAGGTAGGGGGATTAACTTTCCCATTGCCTTGGAAGGAGCACTTAAACTCAAGGAAGTCAGCTATATTCACGCGGAAGGCTACCCCGCAGGAGAAATGAAGCATGGTCCGATCGCCTTGTTAGATGCTAAAGTACCAGTGGTCGCGATCGCGATGCCTGGTTGTGTCTATGAGAAGGTACTCTCCAATGCCCAGGAAGCTAAGGCACGGGATGCCCGTTTAATTGGGGTAACACCGATGAATAACCAAGAGGCAGCGGAAACCTTTGATGATTTGTTAGCAGTTCCCACAGTGGAGGAATTACTTTCACCAATTCTGGCTGTAATTCCTCTACAGATTTTAGCCTATCATATTGCTGCAAGGCGAGGTTTAGATGTTGATCAGCCAAGGAATTTGGCTAAGTCTGTGACGGTGGAGTAGTTTGGGAATTGAGAATTTCAATTATGAAATTCCCTTAGACGCTCTTTATCCAACAAAAGCAGGACGATGTTGACTCCAAGGTTGTACTGTTTCCAATTGAGCAGCTAGAGCAATCAGAGTTGCTTCAGCAGCGGGACGTCCCACTAGTTGAATTCCTAGGGGTAAACCATTGGAGTCAAAACCAGCAGGAAGAGCAATAGCAGGCAAGCCAGCAACATTAAAGGGGGGACAGGGAGCAATCCAGGCAATGATTTTCTGTAGTGTCTCTTCCGGACTTAGATCCGCCCACTCACCAACACGAATCGTCGGGTGCATGTAAGTTGGCAGCACCAGGACATCAAAAGTATCGAAAAATGCGACAATCTGTCGGGCAACTAATTGCATTTGTCTAACTGCCTGCAAGTATTCCCCAGCAGAACCCACCTGACTAGCGATCCAGCGATTCATCGGACTCAATGCTTCTGGAGGAATACCACTTGCTGCTACACCTGCTTGCCAAACTTTGATAAATGGTTCCCTTAAGCCGCTGAAATCAGGACAACCTGGTTCAATAATATGACCCATTTCTTCTAAATGTTGTACTGTTTGCTTAACGGATTGTCCACAGATTTCTGCTGCTTCTCCAACTATGGGCATGGTAGTAGAAAAAGCAATCCTTAATTGAGAGAGAGCTTGGCGAGTAGAATCGAGAAACGAGATTTGTGGGTCGGGTAACCAGTAGGGGTCACCAGTAATATAACCAGACATCACATCCAAAAGGGCTGCAGCATCAGCAACGGTACGAGCTAAAGTTCCATTAGTCGCAATTCCATTTTGATAATCCCCTACTGGGGCATAGGAAATACGCCCTCGTGCTGGTTTAATACCTACTAAGCCACAGCAGAAAGCTGGACCTCGTAATGAACCACCCCCATCAGAGCTTGGAGCCACAGAACACAAGCCAGCTGCTACTGCGGCAGCAGCACCACCACTAGAACCCCCTGAAGTATAGTTGAGGTTCCAGGGATTTCGTGTGGGAGGAAAGCCTAGAGGTTCGGTATAAGGTAGGGAACCTAGTTCTGAGGTAGCAGTTTTGCCTAGTAGAATGAATCCAGCCTGCTTGATGCGGGTAACTACTCCATCATCGTAGTTAGGAATATTGTTTTTTTGGAAAGGTACACCGTAACTAAGAGGCATTCCTGCCACGGCATTGAGATCTTTGATTGCTGTGGGCACACCAAAAAATGGGGGTAATTCAGCAGTATCTTGAGTTTGATTGAGCTGCTCGGTTTTGGCTTTAGCATCTGCTAAAGCTGTTTGGGTGGCAACGGTAAAGAAGCTGCCTAATCGGGAATCTAACCTTTGGATACGCTCTAGGTAAAGTTGTGTCAACTCCAAAGGTGATATTTGTTTACTACGGATCAATTGTGCTTGTTCTAGAGCAGAGGTAAAGGCTAAGTCAATTTTGTTCATTGGTTTGGGGAATGGGGAATGGGGAATGGGGAATAGGGAATCCGCTACTTTTCCCACACTCCCTAGTTCCCTATTGTAATCTGTTCTTTACAAACTCTTTATCTAGATTCATCTAAATTTTATACAAATTTTTGGTTGGATCACTTTCAATAGGTGATAGAGATCGCAAACGGTGATGAGCAATGGCTGAAGTATTGGTAGTAGATGATGACCGGACGCAGCAGCTGATCGTCTCGAAAATCCTCAACAGGATGGGACTAAAAGCGATTTTTGCTAGCGATGGTGTCGAAGCTCTAGAACAGGTCCAGAAAAACCACCCTGAATTAGTAATTCTGGACATCATTATGCCTCGTATGAATGGTACTGAAGTTTGTCAGCGCCTCAGGGAGAATGAACAAACTCAGAAGCTACCTGTGGTAATGTACTCTGCACAAGAAAGAGAATTTACCTCTTACTGGGGAACTGCCGGAGGTGCTGATGCCTACCTCCCTAAGATTTGTCATCCTCAAGCTCTAGTCGATACCATCAATCAAATTAGGTGTTAGGTGTTAGGTGTTAGGTGTTAGGTGACGTTTTTTTTGCTATTATTTATAATGGGTAAAGGTGTGCGCGTATATATAAAGTAATTTTAGCGATCGCTTCTGGGGTATTTACCCTATAAACTCTGAATTATCAACAATGTTAAGAAAATTACTCACAGTTGTTACCGTGATGGGAATCAGTTTACTGGTAGTAAACACATACTCCTACAGGGGATTTAACTTTGAGCCATCCTACGCCACGACAAATAACGCTCAGACCAAAGCAAACAGCAGCTTCACGAAGATGGAATTCGGTCAGACTGAAGACGGTCAACAAGTTTATCTCTATACCTTAACTAATAACAATGGTTTAATCGCGAAGATAACCAACTACGGCGCGATTCTTGCTGAATTACACTTACCTGACAACAGCGGTAAGCTGGAGGATGTAGTCCTGGGATTTGACAGTCCAAAAGATTATTTTATAGCTAATCACTACTATTTTGGTGCAATTGTTGGTCGGGTCGCTAACCGGATTAAAAATGCTAAGTTTACTCTGGATGGTCAACAGTATAATCTAGCTGCTAATGCGAGTCCCCATCACATACATGGTGGTAACCACGGTTTTGACAAAGTGGTTTGGGAGACTGAACAGATAAACAGCGCTGAGGGAGTGGGATTGAAACTAACCTATCTCAGTGTCGATGGCGAAGAAGGTTATCCAGGTAATTTAACACTAACAGCTATTTACACCCTGACTAACAACAACGAGTTGAAGCTGGAAATGACTGCTACAACGGATCAGCCTACCCCTGTTAACCTCGTTAACCACTCTTATTGGAACTTGGCTGGTCATGCTTCTGGAAATATCCTAGGACAATATTTAACCATCAATGCTGATAGTTATACACCTACCAATAAACAGGTTATACCTACAGGAGAGATTAAATCAGTTAAAGATACACCCTACGACTTCAGCCAACCTCGGTTGATTGGGGAGGGAATAAAGCAGCTGAGAAACAGTTTGAAGCAAAACTATCCAGGAGGCTACGATCTCAATTATGTCCTGAAGGAGGAATCGGACAAGCTGAAACTGGCTGCTACTGTGTACGAACCCCAATCTGGTAGAGTCATGGAACTCTACACTAATCAGCCAGGAATGCAGTTTTATTCAGGAAATTTTGGTCAGCGGGAAATCAAAGGAAAAGGAGATGTTGTCTATCAAAATCATCAAGGTTTATGCCTAGAGACACAACATTTCCCCGATTCAGTCAATCAGCCTAATTTTCCTTCGGTTATCTTGCTTCCCGGTGAAACTTACCGACACATTATGGTACACAAATTCTCTACCAAGCAAGATAATCTGGGAGAAATTATGGCTCCCGATAGTTAAGCTGTCATGCATTTAAATTGTGAATTAGTACTGCGGGGACGCGGAGAAGTTTTTATCGTAAACGATTAGGCGGACATGATATTACTTATTACTTGTTGCTTATCCTCTCAAACCCTATTGATTACTTCAAAACCCTGGCTAACCATCTCCTCGCTGCCACAACCAGCGCCAAATTTTGAGAGCAAACTCCTCAAATTTTAACATGGTAGAGTCTACCCAGTCTAATATTTGTTCCAAGGGATGCTTGACGTATCCCGTGGAAGATGCATCTGTATCAATCCAATCTACTGCTGGTTCTAGATTATTGTCTGTTACTCGTGAGTAGGAAGCAAGGAAGAATCTACTTTCATCACCTGGTGGTAAATTTTTGCCACTGGGACTGCTTTCTACCTTGCAACCTTCTTCCTTCCCTTGGAACCTCCAGTCCCCCTCCTGGGAGGGGTTAGGGGTGGGTTCCTCCTGGGAGGGGTTAGGGGTGGGTTCCTCCTGGGAGGGGGTGGGTTCTGCCTTATTGCAAAATAAATCTTCTAAGGTGAGCCAGGGGTTGGGTGCAACAGTATCTGGTAATACTGGGTTTGGAGACTTTCCAACTGGAGGTAGGGAAGTGGTAGGATCTCCTGAGGGATTAGCAGAGGTTGACAGTTGCTGTAGAGTGATTGTCCAAGGTAAGTGAGAGCCACTTTTACCAAAAAAGTATTCTAAAGCAGCGTAAATTAAAGCTTGAATCCTAGCTTTGAGAGTTTGAGGTTCTTCAGGAGATGCGGTGGAATCCTCTAGTGTTCTCAATTGCTTTTGTAGCTTGTGGAACAGTTGGGAACTACTCTCCCGTAGTATGATTGCTACTTCTGTAGGTGGTACTAACTGGTGAGCTTCTAGTTCAGCAGTTGTGTGGTCAAGGAAAGCTAGCGCTTTGGGTAGCTGAGAATTTCCTGGGAACTGGACTTGAGGAAGTTGAGCTTGCTCAGGTAAAATAGTCACACTACAAGAGAGCTTCGATTCTTCAAAAAGATTCGCCGCGATCGCAACAGGACTAGTTTGTATCCATGCCATTAACCGCCAGAAAAGTCTTGCTGGTGGCAACAAATGAGGTTGAATTAGGCCAATGAGTGGGCGGGGAGCCAATGGCAGAGTTGTTTGTTGTTGGTTGTTTGTTGTTGGTTGTTTGTTGTTTGTCGTTTGGGAATGGGGAATGGGGAATATCTTTCTTGTCTCCTTGTCTTCCTTGTCTTCCTTCTCCCCGCGTCTCCGTATCTCCCCATCCCCGCGTCTCCGCGTCTCTTCAATATCGGCTTGTGATGAGAGTTGGTGTGCTACTGTTAGACTAGCTTGAGTTAGTAGGTAGAACGGATAAAGCAGGATTTGCACTCCCCAAACAGCGGCAACTTTCAGATTCCGTAGCGCTAGACTCGTTTGATCTGTCAATCGAAGAGATTGCCGGTTAAGAAAATTGAATAATCTACTCTGATAGGGACCGTTTGTAGAAGAGGACATGATCTTCAGGGGAAAGCAGAGGTTATAAGACTGCCGAAGGCGGTAGAATTTATAGTATCTGCTTTTTTGTCTATTGTTAATAGTGCTCTGGAGAAAGAAGGCTCTAAGGCTCTAAAGCAGAAGGTTCCAAGGCTCCAAGGGAAGCTGACTTGTCTTCTTTTTTTTGGACTGAAGTCCAACTACTGCTCATTACTCATTACTCATTACTCATTACTCATTACTCATTACTCCCAAACCCTAATTACTAGCTCTTGACCAAAGGCGATATCTTATGCTATCAAATTACTTTGGTTTTGACAGCCCATTTCCTGTTCCCTTTTTTTGTTAAGAATGAAAAACTTCTGGTTACCGGTATTTCTTAAGGCTATTGCTCAACCCGCTAAAGCAAATTTTGTTCGGCAAACTCGCCAAACGATGGCTGTACAAGAGCAGTTTTTGCTGACTCTGTTAAAGGCTTATCAAAATACAGAATTAGGGAGAAAATTTGGGCTAAGGGACATCAAAACAATCGATCAGTTTTGCCGTCAGATTCCGATCCTACCTTACAGTAGTTACGAAACCTATACTAAGCGCATTGCTCAAGGGGAAAAGAATATTCTGACTCCTGACCCTGTGGTATATATCAGTCTGACGAGTGGTTCTATGGGTAAACAGAAAATGGTGCCTGTGACCCAAAGATATCAACAAAGCTTGGGAAAATCTAATATGACGGTTATTGGTTTTCTCCTAGAAGCCTTGAGATCGCAAAATCAGCATGATCCATCTCGAAAGCTACAATTGGGTAAGTTATTGTTAACCAACTCGGCAGTTTTGCAGGGAGTTACCTCAGGGGGTATTAACTATGGTCCGGTTACCGTCCACAGCCTGCGCTCAGGTAAACAGCTCTACAAACAACTATTAGTCAATCCCTACGAAACCTTAGAAATTGCGGATAGCTTATCCCGTCATTATGTTTGCTTACTTTTTGCCCTGGGTAATCCCTCAATAGGAGGATTAATCGCTAATTTTCCCATGCTGGTGCTACGGACTTGTAATTATCTAGAACAATATGCGCCAGACTTAATTGAGGATTTAAAATCAGAAACCCTCCCCTCTTGGCTCAAACTAGAACCCAAAATGCGTACACAATTGGAACGCCGCTGGGTAGCTAATCCTTTTCGTGCAGCTCAATTGCAAGGGATTCTCCAGGCGGAGGGACGCCTGACCCCCAAACTTGCTTGGCCTGATCTCTCCCTAATTATTACAGCCTTGGGAGGTACATCAGATTTTTATGTGGAACGTTTCTCTGATTACTTCGAGGATACACCGGTTTTTGGGGCTCTGTATGGTACGGCAGAAGGCAATTTCGGTATTTGTCACAGCCTCAATAACGAAGGAGGTATTCTGGCAATCGAGAGTGGCTTTTATGAGTTTATTCCCCAAGACCAATGGGAAGTAGAGCAACCGAAAACCTTACTTCCCACGGAAGTCGAAACCGGCAAGTTCTACCGTATTTTAGTCACTAACTATAGTGGTTTTTACCGTTACGATATTGGAGATGTGGTAGAAGTCCTCGGTTTTTACGAAGAAGCACCAATTATTGCTTTCCGCCATCGGCGAGGAGGATTACTGTCTTCGACAACCGAAAAAACCACAGAATTTCATGCAACTCAGGTGATGCAAGTCCTACAGCAGGAATTCAACTTATCCCTAGAAGACTTTTGTATCACCTTATCTGAGCACGAGTTTCCGGCTCATTACTTAGTTAATATTGAGCTAGCGCCTCATCAAACCCTCAGTGATCCCCAAGCCTTTCTCCTGCGCTTTGAGCATTGGCTCAAAGAAACCAACAATCCCTATGGAACTGTACGTTTACAGGATGTACCACCACCTCGACTCCGCATTCTGAGTCCTGGAAGTTTTGCCGTGGTGCGTCAGCGTCAACTAGAGAAGGGCATGTTAGATTCTTATCTGAAGTTTCCTCATATTAGTGAAGACCGGAACTTTCTCAAGGGATTAACGGTGTTACAGGAGTTTCAACTACCGGAATTAGGTGTTAGGTGTTAGCTTAATCTTTTGAGATCCCCCTCGCATCCCCCTTAATAAGATACCGCTGGCGAACTTAATATTGCTTTACACAGAGGTCAATCTGGAGAACTTTGAGTCAGAATTCCCCCTCAAATTGGGGGTTGGGGACTCAAAAAACCTTTGTCCCATCGCAAATGTTTCCAATTGTTAAGTTCGCCACCAGCATCTNCGAGCAAGATGCGAAAAAGCGGATTGCAGAGCGTGATCCCGATGACTGGCCTGTGGTGGCGCTTGCGTTATTATTGGATTGTCCAATCTGGACGGAAGACAAAGATTTTTTTGGAATTGGTGTTGCCACCTGGCAAACACAACACATCCAAATTTATTTGGAGTAGTGCGTAAAAATACTTATCGAGAAACTTGCCTTGAAAGCAGGAGAGCAGCTAGGATGTGGGGTACAGATCGCCAATTCAGAAACCCGGTTTCTCGGACTTAAGGCATCGTTTTAGTTCCCAATTCTAAATTCTAAATTCTAAATTCTAAATTCTAAATTCTAAATTCCCTAGGATCAAGGGCATCCCGCAAACCATCTCCTAGAAGGTTAAATGCCAAGACAGTTAAGGTAATCAATAAACCAGGGAAGAGCATTGTCCAAGGGGAGGAGAGAGCATAACCCCCCTTAAAGGCATCAGAGAGCATCGTACCCAATTCAGGAGTGGGAGGCTGGGCTCCCAAACCTAAAAAGCCCAAACCAGCAGCTTCCAGGGTAGCAGTACCAAGAGAGAGAGTTGCCTGTACTATTAGTGGCGCCAGACTTGCAGGTAATATATGGTAGAAAATGATTCGTCCTGGAGTCGCACCAAAGGCTCTCACCGTTTCGACAAATTCCTGTTCCCGCAAAGAGAGTACCATACTACGAGTCAACCGGATAAAAATCGGAATTTGCACTATGCCGACAGCAATCATCACACTGGGAATACTAGGGCCAGTTACTGTAACAATAGCGATCGCTAATAAAATTGTCGGAAATGCTAATAAGATATCAGTTAACCAGCCAATGGGAGTTTCCAGCCAACCTCGAAAGTAGCCAGCGACTAATCCTAACAGTACACCAAGCATCAATCCCAAGCCGACTGCAACTAAACTAATTAATAGAGAAGTCCGCAACCCATACCAGACTAAATCAAGGATATCTCTGCCCAAGCCATCTGTACCAAACCAATGTTCAAGGCTGGGAGGTTGCAAACGTGCTGCATAATTTCTGTCTGTATAAGGTTCATAGGGATTAAGCACTGGAGCCAACAGCGCTATTAATAGGATAGTGCTTGCCAACCCCATACCAATTTTACCTGAGGTTGATTTGAAGAACTTTTGGATAGTTTTGTGCTTCAACAGTTTCATCTTTTAGAAGGCAGGAGGCAGGAGGCAGGAGGCAGGAGGCAGGAGGCAGGAGGCAAGGAGGCAGGAGGCAGGAGGCAGGAGGCAGGAGGCAGGAGGCAGGAGGAAGACAAGGGAGATATTTACACTAACCAATTACCAATTCCCAATTCCCAATTCCCAATTCCCAATTCCCAATTCCCAATTCCCAATTCCCAATTCCCAATTCCCCATTCCCATCTACAAATATTTTCCCAATAACAACCCCAACTTCTCCTTAGTTGCTGCCGGTGCTTTATCCAGGGGTGTTAAAATCGCATATTTTAAGGCGGAGTGTGCCTCGGATGGCGGTGGATTTGTGGCTAAACGCTGCACTGTTTCCTGAATCACCTTCTGAGCATTGGTGGCATTGCGATGCAGATTGTCAATGATCATCTCTACCGTCACACTATCATGTTCGGGATGCCAGCAATCGTAATCTGTTACCAGCGCTAAGGTAGCGTAGGCAATTTCCGCTTCCCGTGCTAACTTAGCCTCCGGCAAATTCGTCATGCCGATTACCGTTGCTCCCCAGTTGCGGTAAAGTTCAGACTCTGCCTTCGTAGAGAAGGCGGGACCTTCCATACAGACATAAGTGCCACCTCGATGGAGGTTGATATCCGGTAACTCTAAGCTAGCTACCGCATCTGCCAAAACCCCAGCCAATTGATTGCACACCGGATCAGCGAAAGCAATGTGAGCAATAATTCCTTCCCCAAAAAAAGTAGAAATCCGGTGCTTCGTCCTGTCAATGAATTGATCAGGTACTACCATATCTAAAGGTTTTGCTTCTTGCTTGAGGGAACCAACTGCCGAGGCGGAGATGAGGTACTCCACACCTAACTGCTTCATCGCATGGATATTAGCCCGGAAGGGTAACTCAGAAGGCATCAAGTGATGATTTCGCCCATGGCGAGCCAGGAAAGCGACAGTAGTTCCTGCTAAATTGCCCACAATCAAGGCATCAGAGGGGGCGCCAAAAGGAGTATCAAGCTGCACCTCTGCGACATCTTGGAGGGCTTCCATTTGGTAAAGTCCGCTACCGCCAATAATCCCAATCTTTGCCTGAGTCATATTTCTCGCTTGCTGCTTGTGCTCCAAGCTATTTTATCAAAGTAGGGAATTGGGAATTGGGAATTGGGAATTGGGAATTGGGAATTGGGAATTGGGAATTGGGAATTGGGAATTGGGAATTGGGAATAGGTTACTTTCATGCATGGTGATGAAAATTTTTTCATGGGGACTGCCTCCTGCCTCCTGCCTCCTGCCTCCTGCTTTCTGCCTCCTGCCTCCTGCTTTCTGCCTCCTGCTTTCTGCCTCCTGCCTCCTGCCAGCTTAGTGGCAAACTTCTCCGTTGGTAGTAGCTTGAGCTTGCTTAACTAAAACGATTGGTAGCCCACTGTTTACTTGCACCAATGCCCATTGCTCTTGGATGTAGTTTAAATCTTCTGGTTTAGCCACATAGCTTTCCACATAACCGCAACTACCACAAATATACGTGTCCAGGGGAGCATAACGCTTGTCACAAGTGCCGGAGCCCAAGGTTATCGTATTGAGAGCTGGAAATTTGCGATTAGTGTTGCTTCTGACATTACGCTCACCGCATTTAGGACATTGACCATTTTTCATCATTACGACTTCCTCAAAAATTTTAACCAGCTTCAGTTACAAGATATCTCTGTCTCTAGAGAGATGGCAACCATCTCGATAGTGACACAAGAGTGGAAAGGGCTAAAAGCTCTCATGCATAAAAATTGTGAATTGGTGGTATAGATGAAAAGCATATACCATAAACATTAAAGCTTCCTGCCTCGGAGCCTTCAGTGTACTAGTGATGTTAAATGTTACCCTTGTGCATCCTTGAGACTTTATTTTTGAAAACTTTTCATGCAAACTAAGGCTTTTAGTGAGATTTTCCCACTGTTCAATACAGCCAACTCACAGACGTTGGAGTTGCTCCTGTCTGTTGCAGTAGAGCACGAATACCCAACAGGTAGAGTAGTCTTAATGGAAGATTCCTGGGGTAATGCAGTGTACTTTGTTGTCTCTGGCTGGGTAAAAGTTCGACGCCTCTATGGAGAGAATGCTGTAGCACTGGCGATTTTAGGTAGAGGTGATTTTTTTGGTGAGATGGCCATTCTGGATGAATCCCCTCGCTCCACTGATGTAGTTGCTCTTTCTAAAGTTAAGTTACTCAGTGTACCTGCTCAGCGTTTTATTCAAACTTTGTTCAAAGATCCCCAATTACACCACCGCATGTTGCAGCTAATGGTACGACGGCTACGTCAGAGTAATATCCGTCTCCAACTACGTCGTCAGCCACCTGCAGTGAGGTTGGCGAATACTCTGGTTAGCTTAGCACAAAGCTATGGTCAATCGACCGAACAGGGCATGGAAATATTGAACATACCCTACAAGGATTTGGCGGATGTCACAGATATTAGCGTTGAGGATACCACCAAAATTATGGAAAAGCTCAGCAGTAAGGGCTGGGTTAAAATTGATCAGGAATATCAGACTCTGTGCTTAGCTAATATCAAGCAACTCACTCATCTAGCAAGAGTAGTTAGGGGTTAAGGAGACAGGAGGTAAGCGAAAAAAGGGTTGGGGGAACCAATAAGGGACTTCTAAATAAAAAAATATCCTATCGCTGGGGGAGCTGAGGGAGCTGGGGAAGCTGGGGAAGTCAGAATAAGCTGCTAGGCATCTAAATTTACTAGTTTTGACTGACGCGGTGACGCGGTGACGCGGTGACGCGGGGAGGAATTGAGGGTTTTTGTCTTGTTTTCAGAATATACAATTTAAATGCGTATTAGCTTAGTCGGGGATCTGGGTTACTCTCGGTTGGCGAAGATCCCCGACTTCTTCTTCCGGTTTGTCCAGCTAATCAGCCTCTTCAACCAAGAAGTCGGGGATCTCGATTACTCCCGGTTGGGGAAGATCCCCGACTTCTTCTTCCGGTTTGTCCAGCTAATCAGCCTCTTCAAGTAAGAAGTCGGGGATCTGAGTTATTGCCTGTGCGATCACATTAGTTGAATTTGCCATTGTTTTTTGCTAAAGTTACTAACAATAGAATAGGTGTGCGCCTGTAGATAGAGTACAGTAGTGTGAGCATCTTGCTCACTAAAGGTGGTACGCGAGGAAGATGTTTGCGCTACGCGCTAGCATCGCTTACGCACTACATCTTATTGTCTTGTGGAACAGGCATATTGCCTGTATCGTAATCAGCCTCTTCAAGTAAGAAGTCGGGGATCTGAGTTATTGCCTGCGCGATCGCATTAGTTGAATTTGCTATTGTTTTTTGCTAGAGTCACTAATAATGGAATAGGTGTGCGCCTGTAGATAGAGTACGGTAGTGTGAGCATCTTGCTTACTAAAGGTGGTACGCGAGGAAGATGTTTGCGCTACGCGCTAGCATCGCTTACGCACTACAACAGCAATATTTACAATCAACGGAATGCTTCTTAATGAGGTTGTCAACCTATGACAAAACGGCAACTTTACTCTAGTTGCAATATCCCTAAGGATAAATCTACTAGTAATCGTCGGGTTTGTAACCACTTACGACCGATTAAAATTTCTGGAACTGCTTCACCTGAATGAACTGGAATATCAAACTCCTGTTCATCGAAAAAAATGGGTCTGAAACCCCGTCCTAGAAGGACGGCTTTAAAATATGCTACAATAGTAACTACTGGGAATGAAAATCAAGTGCCCAGTAATTGCACCTTGAAAACTGGATATATGAGGTTCTGTACAGAAAAGCTTGTACAGGTAAAATATCTAAGCAACAAGTACTAAAAAGCTTTTGCTGAAAACGTACCGATGGGCTATCGGAATCGGGCTTCTGAAATGGAGCAAAAGTCTGTGGACTCTGTGTAAGACAGTACATGGTTTTGAACTGTGGTATGCGACGGTGAACGAAGCAGAAACCTAAATCGTGAGGTTTAGGAATCACCGTGGCTTCAGCCCGGTGAGGATGTCAACTATTCGCAATTTTCCCAAATACAGCCCAAACTCTGTATCCCCTCTGGCAGTTCGCATAGTTTGCTCCCGCAGGTAAGTCCAGTTCAATCCTTCTAAATCTTGGATATCAATTGCTAACCAACCAGAGAAACCAGTATCCAGCATTACCTCAATTGGTAATTATAATCCATCAGCACTAATCAACTCAATTTCAAAAAATAGCTCATCCTCATCACCAAATTTACCTTGAATCATATAGTGCCACACACCCCTGTTTCACTAATACGGAAAAGGTATAGCTTAGAATTTGGGTACTTCTGACGAGCCATCTGTGTAGCAACTTCTCCATCTTGAGCAATAAAATACTCTTCACTATTAGGCTCAACTACCATATACCAGTTGTAGTGAGTTTCGAGCAAATTTGGCTTAACTCGCTCAAAAATAACTTGGCAGCGCTTACGAAATGCTACTTGTTCAGATCTCCATCTAGCTTTTTTTTCTGGAGACCACTGAATTTCAGGGAATATTCTTCCTCTACGGCGCACTGCAGGAGGATTTTCTACCTTTGTCATTGTTGTTTTTTTTCTTAGTAAAATTAGCATTGATGCCTGTAATTATCATAGGTTACTCGTTTGACAATCGGTGGCGGTAGATCCCCAACTTCTTACGGTTTATCCAGCTAATCAGCCTCTTCAACCAAGAAGTCGGGGATCTCGATTACTCCCGGTTGGGGAAGATCCCCGACTTCTTCCGGTTTATCCAGCTAATCAGCCTCTTCAACCAAGAAGTCGGGGATCTCGATTACTCCCGGTTGGGGAAGATCCCCGACTTCTTCCGGTTTATCCAATTAATCAGCCTCTTCAACCAAGAAGTCGGGGATCTGAGTTATTGCCTGCGCGATCGCTTATTTTGAATTTGCTATTGTTTTTTGCTAGAGTCACTAATAATGGAATAGGTGTGCACCTGTAGATAGAGTACAGTAGTGTGAGCATCTTGCTCACTAAAGAGTAGGCGAGGAAGATGTTTGCGCTACGCGCTAGCATCGCTTACGCACTACATCTTATTATCTTGTGGAACAGACATCTTGCCTGTATTGTAATCAGCCTCTCCAAGCAAGAAGTCGGGGATCTCGATTACTCCCGGTTGGGGAAGATCCCCGACTTCTTCCGGTTTATCCAATTAATCAGCCTCTTCAACCAAGAAGTCGGGGATCTGAGTTATTGCCTGCGCGATCGCTTATNTGATCAAGCTCTCTATCAGTCTAAAGCACAGGGACGCGATCGCGTTACCTTCAAACTGCTGTCTTGAAAGTAGATTACAGGGGAAGCTACTTTTTGTCAATAGAATAAGTCGGCTGAAAGCTGACAGCCGAATGTCACCCCGTCAAACAATTGAAGATTGAAGATTGAAGATTAAAGATTTATTCCATAAATCAATTTAGGGGCTTGTGACCGTTTTATTCTTCAATCTAAAATCTAAAATCTAAAATCTAAAATTTCTCTGGTCAGATATTTTTTTAGGGAAAGTCCCTCACGCTTCTGTTATTTCCTCAGTTGGAGAAAACTCTTTAGTTTTTGGTGAGTATTCCCAGGCAATTCCCTCTGGATCTCTACTTTGACTCCATTGAGGAAAATTTGGATCAGTTTTGTGTTTACCAATTGTACTCGAATGAACGTCAAGACGCTTGGCAAGTTCTCCTTGGATAAGGGATCGAGAAGTTGGTTGCTTCTTTGGCATCCCAGATTGCTGACTAGCTTCTACTATCATTTTTGAAAAGAGAGTTTGAGCTTTTGGAGGAGGTGTTTGAGTTTTTGGAGGAGTAGTTTGAGTTTTTGGAGGAGTAGTTTGAGTTTTTGGAGGAGGTGTTTCGGTTTTTGGAGGAGTAGTTTGAGCTTTTGGAGGAGGTGTTTGAGTTTTTGGAGGTGTTTGAGTTTTTGAAGAGGAAGCTTGAGAAGGACTTGCTTCTCTATCAGTTGAAGGTTCTGGGGGAGTTGTTTCCTCTGGTTTTAGTGCCTCAATCCGCTTGGCAACCTCACCGGGAACCAATTCAGTCTCTAGAGAGACCACTGGTTCACTTTCTTCAAAGATACTACCAAGAGCGTTAGCAGTCAGAAAATAGTACACAGTGCCTTTATCTTCAAAGACTTCACGCTGGGCACCAAACTCTTCTGCTCTTTTATCCAGATATTGCTTTGCTACTGGTCCAGATATATTAGCCTTGATGGACAAGTCTAAGGGGGTCAGACAACCCTGGTTCTCTTTAATCAGCCGATTAAAGAAGGGGTTGATTTGTTGGCTCCACTGCTGCCATTGATATTGCTGCCAAATTTGAAAACTGATAGTGATCACTAAGAGTGCTAGCACAAAAGGCCAAGCCTTCAAAAATAGGACAGTTAATAACGCAATGGGGACTATGAGAATAAGAAGTGCACGAGCACTGCTATCAATTACGTTTCCGGACATATCCCTACTTGCTAATTTAACGCCATGTTTGACACTGCCTGTCTATCCAAGAGCAGGAGGTCCATGTACAATGAAGAGTTTATCATTGCTATATTCTACAGCGTTGATGAGTTTCGTGAACAAATCACCCTCAGGGGGTGACAAGCACGGTTACATAGGGCTTGGGAGAACAAGTAACAAGTAACAAGTAACAAGTAACAAGTAATGAATAATGGAGCCTACGGGAGTCGAACCCGTGTCCGCCTTGGGTATTAACAAGCAAGTTCATTCACAGGCTTAGCCCTTCTAGTCCTTAGGGCAGGAACCATCCTTTGTCCCGGATGATAGGATGCTTTGGTGGGGTCTTAGCTAGTGAGTCTACCAAAGACGACTTACTAGAGCATCCGTTGGGGTTAGGTCTATAGTCCTTAACGGAGTCAAACTACAGACGCTCGGACCTATATGAGGTTCTTAGGCAGCTACAGGAGCGGCTTTACGAGCGAAAGGAACGATTTTGTTCGCAGTTACTTTTTTGTTTGAGCCCGGTATTTACGAGAGAAGACTCACTCTCGACCTGTATCACTCAATAGCTTTCGCCAACACGTCGAAACCAATTAAGGCCCCGTGTGATGCTATCCCTAATTATAGTCGATAGTTGCTAGGGTTGTCTAATAGGGAATTGGGAATTGGGAATTGGGAATTGGGAATTGGGGATTGGGAATTGGGAATTGTTACTTCAAAACCCGTTTCTCTTGCCACCGAATTAGCTGTGTCAGGCTACTAGTGCTGAGAAACTGGGTTTGGTGCATCTGGCTTTCTAGCATAGAACATTGCCCAGAAATTGATACCCAAGCAAGTACCTCCTAAGCACAAGAGGATAAAAGTGGGAGCCATGACTACCCCAATCATTAACCAGGTACAGACATGAAGTATGATCAGTACGGCAGGGATACAGGCGACCACAACAGCATTTCGGATCTGAGATTGAGGGCGACTTAGTACGGTTAACACTAGTGTTTGTAGGGTGAGGAGCAAGTTGGCAGGAACCAGAAAAGCGCAAATGGCAACACAGTTGCTGCGGGAAAATTCTAAGATGGTATTAGGGTCAATCATTTAGATTTTAGATTTTAGGTTTTAGATTTTAGATTTTAGATTTTGGATTTTAGATTTTAGATTTTGGATTTTAGATTTTGGATTTTGGATTTTGGATTTTGGATTTTGGATTTTGGATTTTAGATTTTGGATTTTGGATTTACCTCTGTTTCCGATACAAAAAAGCTAACTAATGCTAACAATAGCCAGCTTTTTCTTCCTGTTTCACCCTAGAAGTGTCGGCACTATCTAGTCCACAGGCTAACACGGTCAATCTGACCGCTTCTTTTTTTAAATTAATTGCAGCGTTTACATCTCTGTCAATCTCAACGCCACAATTATCACATTTAAACACTGGGTATTTCTCCACATTGAAATACAATCCCAACGTCAAACTGACTTTGGCGAGCGTATCTACATTTATCACAACCGGATTTTTGATCGCTACCGTAAGACTGTAGTCAGTTTAGCAATACTCGGTGACGAGGAAAAAGGCTGGCGCCCAAGTAAGTATAAGCATAAGCTTTGGGGTTGTGGGGCTCTACTAAAATTTCCCGTGGTTAAGCTGCTAGATTATGATCTCGAAGAATTAGCACAAAACCAGAATCCATTAGCAGCGATTGTGCAGGCACACCGAATATCGCAAATTGCCAACCAGGATGCGGCAGTTGGATACGCAAACAAACTGTCCCTGATTAAGAGTTTGTACGAACGTGGATTTAGTAGAGAGAATATAGTTGAGTTGTTTCGCATAATCGATTGGCTTATTGCTTTGCCAGAGTTAGAAGAAGAGCGATTGTGGCAAGAAATACAAACCTTAGAGGAGAACAAAAATATGCCTTACGTTACCAGTGTCGAACGGATCGGAATTAAGAAGGGACGAGTGAAAGGATTACAGCAGGGCAAACAGCAGGATATTGTCCGTATCCTTGAGTTTCGGTTTGAAGGTGTAACCGAGGAATTGAAGCTCCTCATTGGGAAGTTGGATAATATTGAGCTACTTGGAGACCTTATCCTGCAAGCGGTGACAACACCATCATTAGATGAGTTTACATCTATAGTTAGTCAACATGTTGTTGATGATAAGAGTGAGAAGAGTAATTAGCTTGGGGGGTAGGTATGGGAGATGTGAGTATCTCCCCTCCCTTTGAGCAATACAGACAGGGGCGTATGCAATACTGGGGCGTATGCAATACTGGGGCGTATGCAATACTGGGGCGTATGCAATACGCCCCTACGTTTCCCTGAAACCACTGTTCGGCTGGGATTGGCACTAATGAAAAATTATGTGATACTCCAGGAACAACCACTTTTAACAATTACTGATATTAGAGAACCCCAAGGTAACTGGGTCACCATGACAGCAGGGCAAACTCTCAGATTGGCAACCCAGGAATTACAACTTTTGCCAACAGCTGCTGAGGAACCCTTAATTGATTTCCTGGTTAGAGATGAACGATCAGGCGAGTACCACCAGCTTATCGGTGTACCCTTAAGCCGCTACTGCTACGAACTTTTAAAGGCTATTAAACTCTGAAGGTCGATTATGAAACTTGGGCGGATAATTATTAGAGTTTTGGTAATTAATATTGCTATCTTGTTGGTCATGGTTAGCCATATAGGTTGGGCATCTGCTCAAACCCAGCGGGAATCTGATACTATTCCTTACCTTAGCGCCAAACTCAAACAATTAGTCAAGTTTGCTGCTCCTGGTAATTTGGGGTTAAATTACTTTATCCTGCCCAACTCAGCTGACTTGAAGAGCATTCCTGCCGATCCTCAAAATCCCTTAACCCCAGAAAAGGTTAAGTTAGGGCAGCTATTATTCCATGAAACAGCATTATCGATTAATCCCATTAATCCCAAACACTGGCAACAGTCTAGTTGTGCCTCCTGTCATTTTGCCCAGGCTGGATTTAGGTCAAATTTGCCCCAAGCACTGGGAGTAGGTGGTTTGGGATGGAATAAATCTCGACATCGGGATGCTGTTCCCTCGGTAGAAATTGATAAACAGAATATCCTGACTCCTTCTGTACTCAACAGTGCCTATCAAAAGGCGATGTTTTGGGATGGGAGAGCAGGTGTCAATGGCTCTAATGCTAAGGAGCCTTTAATTCAGGAATTTGATGTCAATCGGTTAAAGCTAGATGGCTTGGAGACTCAAGCGATCGATGCCATGACCGTACATAAACTAGGGACAGCCGCGATCGCTACTTTACCAGAGTACCAAGAATTATTCGCCAAAGCTTTTCCCGACCGTCCCTATGTTACAGCAGAGGTAGAAGATTTAAACAGAGCAGGATTTGCGATCGCTGCCTATGAACGTACTTTGCTTGCTAACCAAGCTCCTTTTCAAAGATGGTTGAAAGGGAATGAGCAAGGGATGTCAGCCCAAGAACTCAGAGGGGCAATAGTATATTTTAGCTCTTCTTGTATTCATTGTCATACAGGACCAAACTTAGCCATTACAGATTTTAAGTCCGTGGGATTTGCCGACCACCCACAAGATTTCAGCGGACTCAATTTAGGCAGAGGGGTAATTACCAAACGAGCCAGGGATGATTTTAAGTTCAAAGTGCCACAACTTTATAACTTAGCAGATAGTTCTCCCTACGGACATGGTGCTTCTTTCAACACAGTGCGGGAAGTTGTTGAGTATTTCAATCGCGCACAGCCTCAAAAGTTAGAAGCATTGTATGCAGGCAATCTCAGTATATGGTTCCAACCACTGCATCTTCAACAACAGCAGGTTGATGACCTAACAGCTTTTCTGGAAACTGGTTTGCGAGACCCTAACTTGACTCGTTATCTTCCAGAACAATTACCCAGTGGACTGTGCTTCCCCAATAACGACCCTGTATCCCGCAAGCAACTGAATTGTGACTGATGCAAAGTGGGAAAATCGGTAGTCTGAGCAGCCGGGGCGGGTTTAGCTAAATTATCGCTCTTATTGCCCAGTTTTGGGCGAACCCGCCCCTACATATTCACTTTGTTTTTTTTACCCAATGTTAAGCAATATTTCGCCAATAGCGTCCGCTTCGCTACTTGATATTAAGTTTCCAGCACAACCCATGATATGAGGATCTTCCATCATGCTTTTACATCAGCTTGTAAGTAAACATTTCACTCATCTGTTAGTAACGACTCTGACTTTGGCAGCTTCAGGTCTCAAAGTACATGCTCAGTCAGAACTTCCTCCTGAAATTGTGATTAATAGTGTCTATAAGGGAATTCAATTCATTCATGGTTCAGAGGCTACACCCAATCTTTACTTTAATGGAAACTCCTTTGAGTCATCATGTGGGCGGATCACAGGTAGTGCTTACTGCCCTGCTGATCACATTATTTTTATCCCTACTAAGGATATAATACCAAATCCGGTTTACATAGGCTGATTACCCATATCGACCAAATTCTCTTCTGTCAAAGGCTTGAGCAAATTGTGATATTTTACTTTTAAAACCGGATTTGGTATAAACTGGGCATATAACCATGGTGATGCGGCGCTAGCTTACATAGTTGCTCATGAATATGCTCACGCTATGCAAACTGCTTTCGGCTTTCAACCAAATATTACTCCAATATCAGAACTACAAGCCGACTGTCTTGCTGGGTTCTATTTGGGAGTGATTCCCAATATTGTTTTTGATACCTCGGATATACTAGAAATTGGTTCTTTTGCTCACAGTGTTGGTGATTTTGAAACTTGGCATGATGATCATCATGGCACCCCAAAACAACGCATAAAAGCTGTATCTATTGGGATAGATGCTAGTTCAGAAGGAATGCAAGGAGTAAGGACTTGTCAGGATAGATACTCTACTCCAGGAAATTATTGATGTTGGGTTCCGCTCTGCTGCACCCAACCTACGTTATCTTAGCTGTTGGGGGAATGTAGGGATGTGGAACAGGCATCCTGCCTGTTCTTGTCTAGATCACTCATAGCCAATCTACTGTATATAGGCGCACACCTACTCCATCATTAATAATATAACCCAAAACAACAGCAAATGCTAGTAAATTGCCTAATTTTGCTCTTTTAAAGTCAGATTCCCTTAAAATTAATCCTAAAATCTAAAATCTAAAATCTAAAATCTCTCTGGTCAGTTTAGCAATACTCGGTGACGAGGAAAAGGGTTGGCGCCCAAGTAAGTATAAGCATAAGCTGTGGGGTTGTGGGTCTCTACTAAAATTTCCGGTGGTCAAGCTGCTAGATTATGATATGGAGGAATTAGCACAAGACCCCAATCCATTAGCAGCGATTGTGCAGGCACACCGAATAGCACAAATTGCCAACAAGGATGCAGCTATTGGATACGCAAACAAACTCTCCCTGATTAAGAGTTTGTACGAACGTGGATTCAGTAGAGAGAATATAGTTGAGTTGTTTCGCTTAATCGATTGGCTTATTGCTTTGCCAGAATGGGAAGAAGAGCAGTTGTGGCAAGAAATACAAGCATTAGAGGAGGACAAAAATATGCCTTACGTTACCAGTGTTGAACGGATCGGAATTAAGAAGGGACGCCTTGAAGGACGCCAAGAGAGCAAACAGCAGGATATTGTCCGTATCCTTGAGGTTCGGTTTAAATATGTAACCGAGGAATTGAAGCTCCTAATTGAGAAGTTGGAGGATCTTGAGTTACTGGGTAATCTTCTTGCTCAGGCGGTGACAACTCCATCATTAGATGAGTTTACGTCTTTAGTCACTCAACATGTTGTTGATGATAAGAGTGAGTAAGTTAATGGTTTAGATTGTAACCCAACACCCATTTCCTTGAGTGTTGGGTTCCGCTCTGCTGCACCCAACCTACCTTATCTCAGCTGTTGGGGAATTTAGGGATGTGGAACAGGCATCCTGCCTGTTCTTGTCTAGATCACTTATAGCCAATCTACTGTATATAGGTGCACACCTACTCCATTATTAATAATATAACTCATGCATCACAGCAAATGCCAGTAAATTGCCTAATTTTTCCTTTTTAAAGTCAGATTCCCTTAAAATTGACTCTTTACCCACAATTGAGGAGTGAGAAGATGAGGGAGTATGACAGTCCTTGGAAGGAAACCATTGCTTCGCAAATGTTGTTGGTTGTTAGTTGTTTGTAAAAAACAAAAAACAAACAACCAACAACAAATAACACTCTCATCCCCCGGAAGACAACACGGGGGATGGGTTAATCTTTCTCCCTACACCTCCCACACTCCTTCAACTGAGCAGCATTGATCCATTCCCAATAACCCATACTTCAAATTTTCTTTACCTAGTGCTGCCGAAAAGTGGTTGATACTTTATAATATCTTTATTAGGAAAATTAATTTTTATAGTAAGTAAGACAACAAAACTTGATTAATCAAGGATTTGAACTGTTACAACTAACACTACATCTTTATAGTTGATTCAAATCACTAATTTTGTCAGAGATCTATATCACATCTAAAGTTGATCTAGAACAAGATTTTTATTGATCAAAAAACCCTCTTTACCTAACTCAGATCACAGCAGCTTCCAGATAAATACCTGAGGATTAGGTTGGTAAGACAACTACGAAATATTGTTTTACACCAAAAATTACTGGATTATATATAAGGAGTTGTAATGTGTCATTCATCCAATCTACAGATATAATTATTAACCTAGATTGTATTACTAGAGAATGATTTTGCTAATATTCCTAGAAACAGGGTTTCTTCCAAGAAGAACGACGAAATATCAGCACTTTTACCAAAAAAACGGTTTCTGGACTGACTCTCTAGAGAATGATTTAGCAATGGCTATCCGGAATAACTTCCTCCAATCGAAGGATGTCACCGTATTATTTGAGTAAGTATGCTGGTAACTTCAAAGATAAAATGACTTCAAGGTTTTTACCTAGAGTCATAATTTTATTGACATCATCGTCTAAAAGGTAATAGGCTCCTTTTGTTTTTTTTATTAAATTTCGTAAGACACGACATACAAGTGTATTACAATAGCAGCCATCTTGAGAGAATGAAAGCAGTAGGCTAGCAACCCCAGCTCCCGTGCTTCAACCTTCCCACAGATGGAACACCACCAGGGTCATCTATAACTTTTCCGCTTCAATCTCATTCTTAGGTGAATGTGGTGTTGTTTAGATACTAGCGCTATGCATCCCTTTAACTCAGAAAAAAAATCCACTAATCTCAAACTCAGTTATTCTAACTATGTCTCTGATGAAGAATTGCGCAAGTTTGACCTTGACAATCAACTCATAGAACTTGGACTACTGTTAGCTCAAACTTGGAGAGACAACCATCCTGATGCTCAAGCAGGTTCAGAAACTGATTTGGATGAATGTACATTAGCTGTGGCGATTGAAATGACTATAGCTGGTGAGGCAGTTGGAGGAGTGATGGGTGCTCTCATTTCTGAAGGTGCTGGTGTCAAAGCAGCTTGTGTAGCTTGTAGACGAGTGTTGTAAACACTCAGTAATTAACTCATTACTTTCGAGAAACAGGAGGCTCCGAGGGAAGAGGATTTGACCCTGTTCCCTATTCCCTGCGCCGTTAGGCACTCATTACTTCTTATAGTAACGTTACCCTTAGCAGCAACCGTCAAGTTTGTGCTGGGTTATAGTCTGGTGTGCAATCTACCAAGATATTCCTAATTTAATCTCACTTCCAGGAGTTGATTTGATGACTACTCACATACCAAGACCAAAAACCTATAACCAACTACTGAATGAACAAAAGCAGGATTATTTATATTGGGAAAATCACCATAATTCAGATAATGATTCTAACACCCAAGTTGATCTGAAGTCGGCTTCATCTGATTCAATCCCTAAACTAATGCCATCAAAGCACTTTGGTCTTACCCTAGGCCGTCGCTTGTTGATTACAGTTCTGCCTACGGTATTAATTCCTCTGGCGGTTGCTAGCACAGTGAGTTATGGCATCGTGCAAAAACGGGCAGAAGGTCAAATTAAAAGACAATTGCAGGATCAAGCACTACTAGCAGGGCAATCAGCTTTACAATTGCGGTCGGATGGCTTGAAATTTACCGAAATGATAGCTTCTAATCCTTTAGTAATAGATGCTGCTCGTGCTGGTACGGAGCAAGTAAAAGCAAACCAACTTGAGCAAAAATCGGTAGAGGAATTAGAAAAGATATTTGCTGCGGCCAAGCTCCTTGATCCCAATCAATTCCTCAATAATTATCTGAGTGAAGTAGAAAAAACTGGAGGAGTTGCTGAATTATTTTTCACCGAGAATTATGGATTAAATATTGCTGCTAGCCACCCCACTACTGACTTTGTTCAACACGATGAAGAATGGTGGGAAAAAGGTAAAGCTGACGGTTATTGGGTAGGCGATCCCGAATTTGATCAATCGGCTAATACCTTTAGTATTGACCTAGCCCGGGCAATTACTGACCCTAAATCTGGGGAATTTATCGGGGTGGTTAAAGCAGTTTTACCCTCAAGTGCCTTTGATATAGTGACAGACTATTTGCAGCGAGCAGGGATTCAGGGTTCCCAACAAGTGCAACTACTCGACTCTCGCAATGGTGCTGTAATTAAGACAATCACAGCTCAGGGAGCCAGTGAGACTCAAGAGGTAGTTGGAGGTAAAGCGATTGTAGAAATGGCAAAGTTTCTAGTCCAAGCATTGCCCAATCAGGGAACCACTGCCGAAGGGATGAATGCAGTGAAAACTAAGTATTCACTCTCTAAATTGCAGTTGGACTCCTTACCCTACGACATGATCTCGAAAGGGTTATTTAGCTCCCAAGAAGCTTCATCTGTTCAGGAGAATAGCCAATTACTAACCGCTTCATTCCTGTATGCAGGCAAACAATATATCCTAGCAAGCATCCCTCAAACCGATTGGGTGGCAGTAGCTTCGATGGATAGTGGGGAAATTGCCAACGCTGGTAGTGATTTGGTGTGGGTTTTCGCCTTGATTTTCTTGGCCTTAGGAGGAATTACAATTCCTTTGGTTTTGCGTTTGGCTCAGCAATTGTCTGCTCCGATAACTAACTTATCTGAGACAGCGGAGGCAGTGACTACAGGTAATCTAGATCTGGCAGCCGAACCAGTTGGCACGGCAGAAATCCAAACCCTAGCTCATACCTTTAATAAGTTAGTGGCACGAGTCAAAACTTTGTTACGCGAACAAGCAACAGAAACTGAACAAGCTCAGTTATTTGCCGACATTGCCAGTGCTCCCACCCGCTCCGCTACAGACTTAGAATATGTCTTTAGTCAGGCAACTCAAGGAGCCCAACAAATCCTGCAAGCAGACCGGGTAGTGATTTATCGCTTCAATCCTGACGGTCATGGTTACATCTCAGCTGAATCAGTAACTTCTGATTGGCCTCAAGCCTTAGGGGACAAAATCGATGACTCCTGTATCGGGAACTCACTCATCGAAGCTTATCGAAAAGGGCGGGTTGTGCCTACTAATAATATTTTGGAGGCGGGTTTTCACCCGGAGCATCTGCAGTTAATGGAACGACTGAAGATCAAGGCCAATTTAGTGACCCCAATTCTGAAAGATGGGGAACTCTTTGGCTTACTAATTGCCCATCACTGTAGTGCTCCTCACGTTTGGCAGGATTCGGAAATTGAATTTCTCAAGCAATTAGCCATGCAAGTGGGATTCTCTTTAGACCGAGTGAAATTCGTAGATCAGCAACAAGCAGAAACTGAGCGCTTCCAGCAACTTAACACCATGATTTCTCTGTTGCGGGAATCTCTTGAAGTTGAACAGATCTACAATACAGCCCTCACCGGTATTCGCTCAACCCTGAAAACCGACCGAGTCTTAGTCTATCTATTTGATGAGAACTGGCAAGGAACTATCGTTGCTGAATCTGTAGGAGAAGGGTGGCCTAAAGCTTTGGGAGAAAAAATTGCTGATCCCTGTTTTGCCAAACAATATGTGGAAAAGTACCAACAAGGTCGGGTTAAAGCTACTGATAACATTGAGCAAGCTGGCTTAACTCCCTGTCACCTGGATCAACTCGAACCCTACCAAGTTAAAGCCAATTTAGTAGCACCAATTCTTGCCTATGGCAAGCTACACGGTTTACTGGTGACCCATCAATGCTCTAGCCCCCGACACTGGCAGTCACCGGAAATCAATTTCTTTAAGCAGGTAGCGATTCAAGTTGGTTCTGCACTAGACCAAATAGCTTTGTTGGAGCAACAAAAGGAGGCACGCCAAAAGGCGGAAGCGATATCTGTGGAACAACGTCAGCAAAAAGAAGCACTCCAACAACAACTATTGGAACTTCTAGAAGAAGTCGAAGGAGCAGCTTGTGGTGATCTTACGGTAAGAGCCGAAGTTGGTACAGGAGAAATTGGCACTGTTGCTGACTTCTTCAACGCAGTTATTGAAAGTCTGCGAGCAATTGTCACCCAAGTGAAAACCTCAACCTTTGAAGTTAACACCTCCCTAGGACAAAATGAAGGGGCACTCCGTCAACTATCGGAAGAAACCTTTAAACAGGCGGAGGAAACAACCCGCACTCTAGAATCTGTAGAACAAATGACCTACTCGATTCAACAGGTAGCCCAGAATGCCCAGAAAGCCGCAGAAGTATCCCGTGCATCTTCTAATACGGCTTTAGAAGGCGGAAAAGTCATGGATCGCACCCTAGAAAACATCTTGGTTCTGCGAGAAACGATTTCCGAAACTGCGAAAAAAGTTAAGCGGCTCGGTGAATCATCTCAGCAGATTTCCAAAGCTATCTCATTAATTGAAAAAATCGCCCTACAAACCAACTTGTTAGCCATCAATGCGGGTATTGAGGCAGCTCGTGCTGGGGAACAAGGGCAAGGTTTTGCCGTAGTAGCAGAAGAAGTAGGCCAACTCGCCGCCCAGTCAACAGCAGCCACCAAAGAAATCGAAGAAATTGTCGATAGTATCCAACAGGAAACAAATCAAGTGGTCGAAGCTATGGAACAAAGTACTACCCAGGTAGTTGAGGGAACTACCCTAGCGATCGATGCGAAGGAGAGTCTGGAGGAAATTGTTCAGGTATCCCACCAAATTGACCAGTTAGTGCAGTCAATTTCAGATGCGACAGTGTCTCAGACGCAAACTTCTCAGGCAATCACTAACGTGATGTCTGAAATGGCCTTTGTCTCGGCTCGCAATTCTGATGCTTCTAATCAAGTTTCTCTATCTTTACAACAAACTGTAGAGATCGCCCAGAAATTGCAGGAGTCTGTCGGTCAATTCAAAATTGGTGCTCAGGCTTAGTTAGGTGTTAGGTGTTAGGTGTTAGGTCAAATCCTCCTGACTTATGACACCTGACTTCTGCCATCTGCCTTTGCACAGTTTGTAACTTAGAGGTTATTATGCTAGCTACTTCTTTCGATACCAACACAGAATTCAACCATGACTCCCTTGCCTACAACTGGGAGGCAAATGGTAAAAACCAGTATAACCTTCCGGTGGAAACAGAGCTCGAAGTTATTAATCCTGCCAGCTTGACCAAAACCTTTAATCGTAGTACTACCGATCTAGTTCGGTTATACCTTCAGGAAATTTCTCGGGTTCGCTTGCTCCGACGAGATGAAGAAGTCTCGGAAGCTCAAAAAATACAACGCTACATACGACTACTGGAAAAACGCACTAATTTGATCGAGCAAGGAGATGAACTTCTTCGGAACTTTTTTGAACTAATTGATACCTATGATCGCTTGACCTCTCAGTTAGGCCATCGTCCGGCTCAGAAACAATGGGCTGCGGCTGTTGGTCTAACAGTTTCTGACCTCAAGTCAAATTTTGCAGCAGGTAAACGCTATTGGGCTGGGTTGGTTGGACTCTCACTTCAGGAATTAGACCAAATTCAAGCTGAGGGTATCCAAGCTAAAGCTCATATGATTAAAGCTAACCTACGCTTAGTGGTGTCAGTAGCGAAAAAGTACCAAAATCGTGGTCTGGAATTTCTAGATCTCATCCAAGAAGGCACCCTGGGATTGGAGCGAGCCGTTGAAAAATTTGACCCCACTAAGGGTTACCGCTTTAGCACCTATGCCTATTGGTGGATTCGTCAAGGCATTACCCGTGCGATCGCAACCCAAAGTCGTACTATTCGCCTGCCCGTTCACATCACCGAAAAACTGAATAAAATCAAAAAAGCCCAGCGTAAAATCTCCCAGAAAAAAGGTTGCACCCCAACTATTGAAGATATTGCTGTGGAGTTAGACATGACTCCTCCTCAAGTCAGGGAAGTTTTACAGCGAGTACCTCGATCTGTGTCTTTAGACATCAGAGTGGGTAAAGAAAAAGACACAGAACTAGGAGATTTACTGGAAACAGAGGAAACTACTCCAGAAGATCTCTTAATGCGAGAAGCACTAAAAAGGGATTTGCAGCAATTACTGACGGATTTGACAACAAGGGAACAGGATGTAATTCGGATGCGATTCGGGTTAAAAGATGGTCAATCCTATTCTTTAGCAGACATTGGTCGTGCTTTGGAGCTATCTCGCGAACGAGTGCGTCAAATTGAAGCCAGGGCTCTACAGAAGCTACGCCGTCCTAGCCATCGCAAACTCCTGTTGGATTATCTGCAAGCTTTAACCTAACTCAATAGGGTCTGCTGCATAAGTAATGAGTAATGAGTAATGACTCACCGTTCGCCCATTTTAAAATAAGGTTATAAAAATGGGCAATTGTTGAGGGGGTTGTGGGCTCAACTGTAGCTGATTATACAAAATATCCTGGGATACCACAAAGAGTGCG